>NZ_DAOLQM010000293.1:0-2526 GCF_035418125.1 Atribacter sp.
TTGACCTCACGATCAATCAAGGTGAAATTCATGGTCTCCTTGGTGAAAATGGTGCTGGCAAATCCGTTCTCATGAGCACTCTCTATGGGCTTTATCGACCTGATGCCGGAAAGGTTTTTATTCGAGGTCAAGAGGTTACCATCCACAGTCCGGCTCAAGCCATAACATTGGGAATTGGGATGGTCCATCAGCATTTCACTCTTGTCGAAAACATGACAGTTTGGGAAAATATTATACTCGGCAAGGAATTATGCCGGGGCTTCATTCTTGATAAAAATCGAATAATAAGTGAACTTCAACAACTGCTGGATAAAACTGGTTTTGAAATAGACCTCAATGCGAGGATTTATGAATTACCCATTGGTCTTCAGCAAAGAGTGGAAATTTTAAAAATCCTTTATCGAGGTGCCGATATATTAATTTTTGACGAACCAACTGCTGTCTTGACTCCCCAAGAAGTTGATCAGCTTTTTAAGACCTTTCGTCAACTGGTCCAAAATGGAAAAACCATCATCTTTATCTCCCACAAACTAAAAGAAATTTTTTGTATATGTGATCGGGTTACTGTTTTACGCAGAGGGAAAAAAATCGGTACTCTGGCCATTGATGAGGCAACTCCCGAATCTTTGGCAGAAATGATGGTGGGTCGTAAAGTACTTTTTTCATTTGAAAAATTGAAAGCCCCTCAATCCGAGACCATACTATCAGTCAAAGAATTGTCTCTCTCTGGGGGCAAAAAACATCAAAATTTACATAATGTTAACTTTGACATTCATACTTATGAAATTCTTGGTGTTGCTGGTGTTGAGGGGAATGGTCAAACTGAATTGGTTGAAATATTGGTCGGTTTACAAAAACCTCAAAAAGGAAAAATTCTTTACCAAAAAGAAGACATAACTCACTTTCCTCCTAAAAAAAGAATTCTAATGGGAATTTCTCATATTCCCGAAGACCGGCCCAAACGAGGAATGGTTCCTGATTTTTCAGTTAAAGACAATCTTATTCTTGGCTTTGAAGACCTTCCTCCTTTTAAAAGAGGGTTAATCAGTCGTAATGAAGTTGCTATCAATCAATTTTCACAAACCAAGATTCAGGAATTTGATATTGCCACTCCTGATGAAAACACTTTAATAAAAAACTTAAGTGGAGGGAATCAGCAAAAGGTTGTTTTGGCTAGAGAACTCTCCCGTGATGTAAAACTGGCTATTGCTTCCCAACCAACTCGAGGATTGGATATTGCCGCCAGTGAGTACGTGCGGAATAAATTAATTGATCTCAAGAATAATGGCTCAGGCGTTCTTTTAGTTTCAGCCGATCTTGATGAAATCCGTTCGATCAGTGACCGAGTTATCGTTCTTTACGAGGGGCAAATAATTGGAGAATTAGCTCCCGATGCCGATGAATATCAATATGGTCTGCTTATGGGAGGGACTGCGTGTTGAAAAAAACTTTAAATTACCTCGATCGTTCCAGTTCTATCCTTCCTGAACTCATAGCGATTGCACTGGCTTTTCTGATTAGCGCCATCATTCTTCTCATAACTGGCTATCAACCCATACGGGCTTTTGCCGCTCTTTTTCGCGGAGCTTTTGGTAGTAAATTTGCAGTTGGACAGACACTCACCCAAGCTACCCCGATACTTTTTACTTCATTATCTTTTCTCTTGGCTTTTCGTTCAGGAATCTTTAATATTGGAATTGAAGGGCAATTTTTAATCGGTGCTTTTGCGGCAGCGGTTGTTGGATCGAGCATAACCGGTCTTCCACCGATAATCCATGTGATTATTTCTTTAGTTATTGGTGGGATTTTCGGTGCACTTTGGGGACTCATCCCAGCACTTTTAAAAATATTTACCGGTGCCAGTGAAGTTATTACAACCATGATGATGAGTTACATCGCCAGTCACCTTACCAGCTATTTGGTAAATTACCGTTTTAAAGCTCCTGGTTGGGTTGCTCAAACCAATCCTGTTCAGCCCAGTGCAATTTTGGTTAAAATCCTACCACCCACCCAGCTTTCAGTTTCTTTTCTCATTTCTTTAGGTTTCAGCTTGCTGGTTTTTTATTTTCTTTTTAAAACCTATCTGGGATATCAAGTTTGTGCTGTTGGCTTAAATCCAACAGCAGCAGAAAACCGGGGAATTTCTGTTCATTCACGAATTCTTATGGCATTTTTACTCAGTGCTTTTGTTGCTGGGGTGGGAGGAGCCGGCGAGGTTCTTGGAGTCCACGGACGGTTTGTGGAAGGGTTTTCACCTGGGTATGGGTGGGATGGAATCGCAGTTAGCCTCGTGGGACGGCTCCACCCCTTTGGATGTATCATTGCATCGATTTTATTCGGAATGCTACGTGCCGGTGGCATGTCTATGACTCGATCTACCAAAGTTCCATTGGATATATCTTTGATTATTCAATCCTTGGTGATTATTTTAGTTGCTGCTCCATCATTTATTAAATTTGTAATTTTACGGCGGAAAAACTAAGATGATGAATATTGTAGCTCTTATCAATATTAGCTTTTTCCAAG
>NZ_DAOLQM010000294.1:0-2510 GCF_035418125.1 Atribacter sp.
AATCCACAGTAGAGACAATGACAGGAACAGTAATTAGAAAACTCAATAATCCCCCGGAGGTGAACTTCATCTCCAACCTGTTCTTTACGGATCTGGTTGGCATACTTTAAGAGGGAAGGAAGATTGTGCTCAGCTAAATCAAACAATTGTCGAAGGTTTTCTTGATTAAAACCCCTCCGTTCATTGACCAGCATGGGTTGGTCGTTCACTACTTCTCTCACTCCTTCTCTCTTTTATCGAGTGACTAAGGTGCTTTTAACTTTGATACCGGGAATTTGTCCCAAACGGCCGGTCAAAGCACCAATTTCATCAGTGCTTCCATCAACAATGATGGAGATGATTGACAATGACCTTTCATGGTAGGGAAGTCCCATTCGACCGATAATGACTTCGTTAAAAGAACTGAGAAGTGAGTTGACCTGAGGAACTTGTTGTCGGTCTTCGACAATGATACCAATGACACCAATCCGTTTTTCGGAAACCATATCCATCACCCCTGGAAAATTAACTTTGCTGATAACCTGTGCCGGAGGAGGGGTGGTTCGGTATCGTAAGAAGAGAAAAGAGGCAAAAAAGCATTTATCCAATAAAAAGCCTGTTCATAAATCGAACAGGCCAAATGGATTCAAGGTTGAACTTCGCTGCCCCTTGACCTCAGGACCGTTCGCCCGTTTGCCTCAGGTATACGATATCTTTTCATCCCATCCGGTTAGAAAAACTTCCTTCCGGTCAGGTGTCTTAAATATACTACAAATTTGAAGAGTTTTCAACAGATCGAGGATTTTAAGTGGATAATTAAAATTAAGAACCTTGTTTTACTTAAAAAAGATTGAGAAGTGAGTTGTATAGTAAAAAAATACACCATCGAACTCACCTTCTCCTTTTTATAGGAGAAGGTGAGAATGGAAATGAAAAAGCAACGAGAAACCGCTTTTTAAACTTCGTTACAAACCGGTTGGAATTTTTGAATGAGTGTATTGAGAGTCTTTTTTCTAATTAAGGCTTCGGCATCTGGCATTTTCAATTGGGTGATAAAGAGGTTTTTTTCTGATCCGGCTTGTTTTGTCCAGCAAGAATATTTTATGTGAGAGCGAAAGAAAGTTTGATCACTTAAATTTTCACATTCACCAAAAAAGAGCACCAGGTATGGCTTAGGTTTCACTTTAGGGTCATGAGCCAGTACTGCATAGATGCAGGGTTGTTTGGGTGGTTGCCATTTCCCAAAGGGGGTAGGCTCGTCAAAGATATGGTCACCAAATTGAATACTCATAATTTCCCTCCTTTAAGCTTGAACCACATCTTAACAGAAAAAATGGTTCTTTTTAGTTTTTTTTAATCTTTTGACTTCAAAGGTTTCAATAAAGAATAAATCGGTGTTGGTTAGGGAAAAATGGTTATGCAGTTCTTGAAGAAAAATAACTTTCACTCTGACTTCAATCATTTATGAAAGCATTACTGCTTATTTAAAGGAATGAATTGAATATATTTTACTCCAAAATACCTTTCTGAACAAGAATTTAATTTCATCCCTAAAAAAACAGCTTTAAATCATTTACGTAAAGATTTAAAAGATGATAAGCCAGGAAAATTTAACCAGCTTCCCTTACGAGGGAAGATACCTTCATTTATTTGCCTCACATCTTCTAAAGAATAAAAAGCCTGAGGATTAAATTGATTAATGAATTGAATAACCTCGCGAAGGTCCTTTCTTTTAATAATGACAAAAACAACTGTGACTGGTCCCTCGGATCCTTGACCGGAAATACAGGTTACTCCGATATTGCGATTTCGGAGTTGATCTAGGAGCAGTTTAATGTCTTTGTTGGTTATGATTCGGACAATAGTATGTCCCATCGCCAACCTTTCTTCGAACCACATTCCGACATAATTCCCGGCAGCAAAACCACTGGCATAAGCGAGAAAGTAGGAAACTTCGGTCAAATTCATCATTATCTGCCGAATAGCTAAAAGCCAAATTATAACTTCAAAAAAACCAACTATAGGAGCTATATTTTTTAAGCCCCGAGAAACCATAATAATTCGCAGTGTTCCTAAGGTTACATCCGCCATACGGGCTAAAAAAATAAGCGCCGGAAACAATATATAGTAAATAAATACCGAATCGTTCATTTTATACCCTCCGAAAAAAGAAAAAGCTGTCTTTTGTATTATGATTAAGTATGAGAATTAGTTTTTTCTAATTTTATTTCTTTTTTATTATATGACATAATTTAAGAATTAAAAAATTTCCTGCAATTATAAAAATATTTTGCACAGGCTTAATTTATCATGCCCGTTCTATATCCGTCATTCAGGCTGTGTCACAATTATTCTGTAAATTATTTTCACCCACTTATGCTAATATTTTATAGTAATATTGGGAATAAATAACCAAAAACTGAAGATAAATGTACTGTGTCCTCCACTTTCACATTATTCTTGATGAAAAAAGGATTTGTGACACAGTCTGATTGCGAGGAGTCTAACCGTTTTTTGGTTAGATGACGTGG
>NZ_DAOLQM010000295.1:0-2498 GCF_035418125.1 Atribacter sp.
GGAGGATTCCAATCAGTGAAATATCGACAAATCGGTTTGACAAAAGAAAAAGTTTCCGCCCTCGGTTTTGGATGTATGCGGCTTCCGACCCTCGATCGAAAGCCATCATCTGGGGAGGTTGATGAACCGGAAACCATTCGCATGCTGCGTTATGCTATTGATAATGGTGTAAATTATATCGATACCGCTTATACCTACCATAATGGGAAAAGCGAAGAAGTGATCGGCAGGACACTTCAGGATGGTTATCGGGAAAAAGTATTATTAACCACCAAAATGCCTATCTGGTTGGTGGAAAAAAGCAGTGATTTCGACCGTTTTCTACATGAACAACTCAGTAGGTTAAAAACTGATTCTTTGGATATTTATTTATTACACAATCTCAAAAAGGAAACCTATCATCATCTTCTCAAGCTGGGAATATTCTCCTGGGCTGAAAAAGCAATCGATAAAGGCCTTTTTCGATATTTTGGTTTTTCCTGTCATGAACCATTTTCCATCTTTAAGGATTTTATAGATTCCTATGATCGCTGGTCGATAACCCAAATCCAGTATAATTATATGAATGAAGATGTCCAAGCAGGAACCAAAGGACTAAAATATGCTGCTGAAAAAGAAATCGGTGTGGTAATCATGGAACCGCTTTTAGGGGGAACGTTAGCCAATCCCCATCCAGAGATTCTCTCCTTACTTAACCAAGCTAACCCTCAGCGCTCCCCCGTTGATTGGGCATTACAATGGCTTTGGAACAAACCTGAAATTTCAACTGTACTCAGTGGAATGAACTCCTTTGAGCAGGTCCAACAAAACATCAACAGTGCGAATCATTCTGGTGCCAATTCTCTCCGTTCTGAGGAACTGGATACCATATCAAAAGTCCAGTCAAAATATTCTTCCATGAATCCAATTCCTTGTACCAAATGTGGTTATTGCATGCCCTGCCCCAACCAAGTAGACATTCCCCGTAATTTCGAATTGTTTAATACTGCTATGGTTTTTAACCAGGTCAATCTAAATCGGAATATTTATCAAAACATTTTTCCAGAAGAGATGCATGCTAGTTCTTGCATACAGTGTGGGATATGTGAAGAAAAATGCCCACAGAATATTCCAATTCGAGATTGGTTAATAAAAATTGAAAAAGCTTTAGGACGTAAGGATTAAAATTGAATTTAAGAGTTTATTTGAAAATTGTGTGACATTCAAAAGGATGATTTTATCTTTAACCAAGCACTTCTTAAATCAATATTAATTAGTTGATATTCGACCAAATTACCTTAAAATTCATAAATTTTTTTAGAATTAGAATCAATTGCTAAAAAATGGAATTCGATAGGTCCATTGGGTGTAAACGAAACCAAGGGATAATAAGGAAGGGAGTGTCAAAATGAAAAACTTTAGCGAAATTGCTGTTTCTAAGTTTCTTGATGGATACAATTGTGCTCAATCGGTGTTTTATTCATTTTGTGAGATATTGAAACTGGATAAGAATATTGCTTTAAAAATTAGTAGTGGATTTGGAGCTGGTATGGGACGTAAAGGAGAAGTATGTGGTGCTGTAACCGGTGGAATAATGGTCATAGGATCTAAATATGGACGAGGGGAAAAAGATGATCCAGCTTTTTCTGAAACAACCTATCGAAAGACCATTGAGTTAATGGATAGTTTTACTCGTCAATATGAAACCTGTCTCTGTCGTCAACTACTCAACGGATGCGATTTGACTACCGAAGAAGGTCGGAGACAATTCAAAGAAAATGATTTTAGAAATAAAATCTGCCGAGGATATGTCAAAAGTGTCGTGGAAATAGTTGAAGACCTTTTGAACCAACCTTAATAAAATTTTTTAAACCTGATCTTTGAATGATGATTTATTAGAAATAATCACCCTTTTCGTTTCCTTGTAATAAAGATGGCATAACCGTCGGTAAATATAAATGGATAAAAAAATATTATTCTTGAAACACATAGTTGTATGAATTGATCTAGTTTTAATAAATTCTAATGTAAAGAGCTCTTATGAGAGCCGATTTATAGTGTCAGAAAAGGAGTACAATAGAAACAAATCAAGGTTTATACTTCAATGTTTTCATTCGTTGATACTCAAAAATATCGGAACAAGCAAATATAATTTCACCAACTCGAGTTTTTATTTGCTTTTTGCGATCAGGAGATTTTTTTATATGAGGTAAAGTGTGATATCTTAGGAAAAGAATTCATTTTTAATTTCAATCAATATATCTTGGTAAGAAGAAGGTTATGGCGTGGAGAAAAATTTCAAATTAACTGATACGAGCAATCACCTCCATAGGCCTTCTGGATTTAAAATTATTTGATTGATCTTCTACGTTTTTTTATATAGGAGGGGAGAAAGAAATGAGGGATAAAAATGCTTTCGATATTCAGAAAAAAATAATACTTTTTATAATTTTGGGTTTCCTTTTTTGTGGATTAATGCTAAGTTCTATACATTGCAATGGAATTTGTGTTGATAATAC
>NZ_DAOLQM010000296.1:0-2481 GCF_035418125.1 Atribacter sp.
AATAAGCATTATGGCCACCGGCTGTGCTCGTGGTGACCAGCCAAGTTGGGGAGAAATTGGAAAAACCATGACTGTTAGAGGAATTATGAAAGGATTGGCTTCGTCGCAATATATCTATTATTTTGTTTTCGACACTGACGGCAACATTCTCACTGGTCCCAAAGCCGATCCGAACACCTGGGATAATTACTATGTTGCCCGTTATGACGGAGGAAATTTTTATTTAAAAAAACCTGATGGAACTCAAATTTTCATCAATGATGCCAGTGCCACCGATGTGACAGTAACTATGACAATTAATTTAGAAGATCTCAATAGTCCAAATTCCATTGAATTCATGGCAGTGACTACCGATATACAGGGAAATGTTCTTGATTCGCTCAGGAATTATGAAGTTCTCAATATCCAATACCGGAGATTTTTTTCTTTTACTGATACCACTGGTGAAACCAGTGAATCAGGTGCTGATATTTCGCGCATCGAAGTTGAAGTGCAATTTTAGTTGTATCCTATCTTATAAGTCCTTTTGCGGGCTTAATCAAGCCCCTACAAAAGTTTTTAAAAATTGTAGGAGAGAAAATATATTGCACCCGATTAATGTAGTGACATGCCATGGCATGTCGAATCTTGGGTTTTCACCCTCATCCTCACCTTCTCCCATCAAGGGAGAAGGAACTAAAGTCGTCATTCAGACTGTGTCACAATTCCTTTCTTACACCAAGCATGGCGTGAAAGTGGAGGATACAGTACATTTATCTTCATTTATTGGTTATCTATTCCCAATATTACTGTAAAATATTAACATAAGTGGGAGTAAATAATTTACAGAATAATTGTGACACAACCTGATTGTGAGGAACGGAGTGACGTGGCAATCTCATGAGCTCAATCTTTTTATTCTTCTCCCTTTGGCCAAAGAGGGAGATTCATTTGTGAAAAGATATTTTCGTCATTATATGATGTCACTATGTAGCATAAAGTCTATACTATGTACAGTTTAACAAAGGCCAGGAGGTTTTTTCTTGAGCATCCCTAAGCAAAAAATATTCAAACCTAAATTCTATAGCTGGTTTATTGTTACTTTTAACCTTCTTTTTCTCGCCTTTATCCTTAATGGTTGCATTGGTTCAGTCAGCCAATTACCCGGTTATGAAAAAACAAAAGCAAACTGGACAGTTATGGTCTTTCTCAATGGCGACAATGACCTCGACAACCATGCCATAGCCGATTTAAATTCAATGGAAAGGGTAGGTTCATCCGATAAGGTAAATATTATTGTTCAGCACGATTCTTTACAGGGACCGGCTATTCGTTATCTCATCGAAAAAGATAACGATCCTCTAAAAATTAACTCCAAGGTTCTCCAACATTTAGGCGAAATTAACATGGGTGATGCAAATAACCTGGTTGATTTTATTCGATTTTGTGGCCAAAATTATCCAGCCGATAAATATGCCCTTATTCTATGGAATCATGGATCCGGTTTCAAAGGAAAAAACATTTCCTTCGATCAAACCTCATATAACGATTCTATTACAATTCCAGAATTAGGTCAGGCTTTACTGAGCGCAAAATCCATTCTAAATACACCAATCAACCTTCTTGGTATGGATGCTTGTTTAATGGCCATGGTAGAAGTAGCCTATGAAGTCCGGAAGAGTTCAAACCTTATGGTGGCATCACAAGAAAGTGTTCCAGGAGATGGGTGGGATTATACCACCTTCCTTGAAAGTCTCATCACCAATCCAGCCATGGAGGAAATCCAGTTTGCTCAAATCATTGCTGATAGTTTTATCGATCAATTTCCTTCTCAAAATGTCAATATTTC
Organism: Atribacter sp.; assembly: GCF_035418125.1. Lineage (NCBI taxonomy): Bacteria > Pseudomonadati > Atribacterota > Atribacteria > Atribacterales > Atribacteraceae > Atribacter > Atribacter sp. Next base: position 1,829 of record NZ_DAOLQM010000296.1, read on the forward strand.
TGTCACCGATCTGAATCAATTGGAAGAATTAACAGCAAACATTGGATTCCTTTCCAAAGCAATTTTATTAGATAACCAAACCTCACCCCAGATTTATATTAATATTGGAGACTCCAGCCAATATTTTAGTGATTATGACTTTATCGACCTGGGTGACTTTGCTCAACTGTTGGCTACCAATAGTGAAGTTCGATCTTCTGAGGTAAAATCTTCAGCCTTAATGATAAACAATCTCCTTTCTCAAGTTGTTCTTTATAATAGAACTCATGGTTTTGATGTGGAATATTCTCATGGTTTAAGTCTTTATTTTCCTTATAAATCCTATAATCCACAGTATGAACTACTCGTCTTTAATCGTGATACGTCGTGGAATCAAGTTATTCAAAAGTTATTTGCCTTGAGGAAAAAATAGTTAATTTTCAATAATTTTGAATCAGGGGCTTTTCATTTTTTCAATAATTTGTTATGGTATTTTGAAAAGATAGATTTTATAGGTTTAGGTCTTTTTTTTAAGTTGTTTTATTTCTTTACTTTTTTTCGGTAAAGTTGTAGTCATTTTTGCTTTTTTATCGTATAGTATATATGAATGCATGAAAAACAAGACGATCTCGTCTCAAACTCCAAAGGGCAATGAAAGGAGGTGCAACGAATTG
>NZ_DAOLQM010000297.1:0-2478 GCF_035418125.1 Atribacter sp.
TACTTGAACGTCCTTCACTCTTAATGTCTGTCGTGCTGTAATACTATGACTTGAACAACTTCGCTCTTCAAGAGGAGCAACTAAAATAATATTGGCTATTGGCTTAAAAACTCGAACTAAAGCCATAATCCCATCACTTTGATAACCATCATCATTGGTAATAAGGATGTTTCTTTTCATTCAATATGACCTCCAACCCGGTGTAGAATTTCTCTGGCTACGATCACACCCGATGTGGACGCCTGAATCAAACCTCGGGTAACACCGGCACCATCTCCAGCCATGAATAAATTCTCGATATCGCTTTCTAAATATTCGCTGAGTTTCACCCGAGACGAATAGAACTTTACTTCTAATCCATAGAGAAGATTATGCGGAGAACTCATTCCTGGAATAAACTTATCCATAGCCGAAATAATCTCTAATACATCTTGCAAAAACCGATAAGGGAGAACAAAACTCAAATCCCCCGGACTAGCACCGTTGAGTGTAGGCTTTAAAACTGATTTTTTTATTCGTTCTGGAGTAGACCTTCTTCCCAATTGTAAATCTTTAAGCCTTTGTATAACAACACCGCCACTGAGCATATTTGCTAAGCGAGCAACATAGCGGCCATATTCGATTGGTTCTTTGAAGGGTTCGGTAAAATGAGTACTTACCAGGATGGCAAAATTGGTATTGTTGGTTTTTCGATTTTCATAACTATGGCCATTAACGGTTATAATCCCATCGTTATATTCACTGACCACCTCACCATGAGGGCACATACAAAAAGTTCTCACTCGATCGTCAAAGGTATGGGAATAATAGATGAGTTTTAATTCGTACAAAACTTTGGTGTATTCTTCCATAATTGAAGCCGGTACTTCCATCCTAACGCCCAAATCTACGGGATTATTGACTAAATCAAGCTTTAATTTCAGTGCTTCTGTCCTTAGCCAATCAGCTCCAACCCGACCAGGTGCAACGATCAAGTAGTGGCTTTTAATCACATCGCCATTTTTCAGCTGAACCCCAACTGCTTGATGGTTTTTGGTTAATATTTCGGCAGCTTCAGTACGAGTGAGGATGGTCACCTTCTCTTTCAAATGATTTTTGATACGAGTTAATATTCCTCGACAGCTGTCAGTTCCCAAATGTCTCACTCGAGATGGGAGCAATATCAGTTCAGCCATTTCCGCTTTTTTCCGGAGTTCTTCCACCTTTTCTCCATCATCTCCATAAACCCGTGGGGTTGCTCCATAGCGAAGGTAGATATTATCAACGTACTGAAGAAGCTGTTCCAAATCATTCGGTTTTAAATAAGAAGTCAACTGACCTCCAACATCGTGGGAAAAAGTCAGCTTCCCATCACTGAATGCTCCTGCTCCTCCCCAGCCACAGAGCAATGAACATGGCTGACATTTTTGGCAGATATTTTTCTTTTCCCGGGCTGGGCATCTTCGTTCTTCAATATCTCCGCCTCGATCAATTATTAGAATATCAAGATCGGTTTTATCGGCAAGTTCTAATGCGGCAAAAATTCCCGCTGGTCCTCCTCCGATTATAATAACATCATAGGTATTTTTCATTCACAATCCCCTGATTCTTTTTTATTTCTTCAAGTATTTTTAGTGCTACTTCGAGCGCATTTTTCCCTTCCTCTAAACCAACCAGTGGTCTTTCTCCGTTTTTTACACAACGGGTAAAGTGTTCCAGTTCAAATCGAAGCGGCTCCCCTTTTTGCATCATCGGTTTCTCCATGAGAATAGGGGGAACTGCCGTGATTGTCTTTTTGTAAACCGCTAACTCTTGCTCCAAATAATCGATGGAAATAAAAGCATCGACTTCGGTGATTTCCATACGGCGAATTTTTTTCCTGGTGATTCGGCTAGCCGTAAGATTGGCAATGCAACCATTTTCAAAAAGTATCTGTGCATTAGCAATATCTTCTTGACGAGAAAATACTGGATATCCAAAAGAACTGATTTTAGTTACTTTGCTTTTGACAATGCTCATTACAATATCAATATCATGTATCATCAAATCAAGAACAACTCCCACATCGGTATTGCGGTTGGTATAGGGTCCCATACGATAACAATCGATAAATACTGGGCGATCAATTATTTTTGAAAGTTCCATGACTGCTGTGTTAAACCGCTCAATGTGACCTACCTGGAGAATCACTTTCTTTCTATTTGCCATCTCCATCAATTCTCGAGCTTCTTCGAGAGTCGTTGTAACCGGTTTTTCTATGAGTATATTAATCCCTTCTTCGATAAAATGTCCGGCAATCAAACGATGAAGCACGGTTGGGACTACAATGCTCACGGCATCAATTTTTCCAAACAACTCACGATAATCGTAATAGGGGGTCGTCGAGTATCTCTTGGCAATTTCTCTTGCTCGTTCCTGATTTATATCGACTACACCCACCAGAGTAGTATCTGGTATTTCAGAATAAATTCGGGCATGATGCTGTCCAAGATAACCAAC
>NZ_DAOLQM010000298.1:0-2475 GCF_035418125.1 Atribacter sp.
ATTAAAGGCACACCCCCCTAACCCCCCTCAATGGGGGAATTCATTTGATGGTATTTTCAGGATAGACCATACCTTATGATGGTGGTAATTGATTTGGAGTTTAATAAATCAGGAGGTTTTATCTTTTGGATGAAAATCAGCCCCTCTTAAATATTGTGAATGTTTCGAAGAGTTTTCCAGGAGTTCGAGCCTTAAATAAAGTGAATATGACTTTAATATCTGGGGAAGTACATGCTCTGGTCGGAGAAAATGGAGCCGGTAAATCCACTTTAGTGAAAATTATATCCGGAGCCTATGCCCCCGACGAAGGATCGATCGACATAGGGGACAAGTCTTTTCGATCTTTGAATCCTTATCAAGCCAGATTAAACGGAATTGCTACCGTTTATCAGGAACAACAATTGGTTCCCTGGTTGACCGTAGCAGAGAATATATTTTTAGGGATGGAACCTCGCACCCGTTGGGGAAGTATAGACTTTCCTACCATGAAACAAGAGGCTGAGGAGAGGATTCGCTCTTATGGCTTAAGTATTCAACCTACCGAATTAGTTGCTGCTTTATCCGTAGCAGCCCGCCAGGAGGTTGCCATCTTAAAAGTACTAGCTCGTAATAAAGCTAAAGTTCTTCTCCTCGACGAACCAACCGCATCTCTAACCGGATCACAAGTAGATTTTTTGTTTAGCTTAATTCATCAACTTCAACAACAAGGGATAGGAATACTCTACATTTCCCACTATTTAGATGAAGTTTTAGAAATTTCTCAAAGAATAACTGTGTTAAGAAATGGACAAGGAGTTGGTACTTTCCAAAAAGGGGATCTAAATAAAGAAACCTTAATTGAAAAAATGGCGGGGCATAAGCTTGATTTCTCTACAGTTATTAAAAAACCGGTTGGGGAAAAAATTTTAGAGCTTAAAGAAATTTCCTGTTATAACATCCTTCAAAATGTAAACCTCTCATTACACAATGAGGAGATACTCGGGATTCTTGGAGGAAACGATTCAGGTTGCCATGAACTTATTCGTTTGCTTGCCGGACTTATACCTTTTTCTCAGGGAAAGATGTTTTTAAGAGGAGAAACTTATTCTCCTACCAGCATTTATGATGCCTTAGAAAAGGGATTATTTTTTATTCCGGAAAATATGCGTAAGGAAGGTTTGGTACTCCCCCTTTCTTTAGCCAAAAACATTACTCTTTCTAATCTTAAAGAAGTACTCACTCAAGGCTTTATCCACCTGAAAAAAGAGGGAAATCAAGCACAAAATTTAGTGAAAGCGCTAAAAATTGTTACACCATCAGTGAAAACTGAAGTACAGTATTTGAGTGGAGGGAACCAGAGGAAAGTTCTTTTCGCCAAGGCCCTTTTTGCCGATGCCCAAATTTGGCTCTTGGAAGAACCAACTCAAGGTGTAGACGTAGAAGCCCGTCAGGAAATCCATCGTTTACTTTTCGATATCAAATCAAAACAAAAAAGTATTCTTCTCGTCTCTTCAGATCTTGAGGAACTTATTACCGTAGCCGATCGAATTATCATTTTACGGAGAGGGCAGATCGTAGAGGAAATAGCCGATTCTTCTTCTACCAGCCCCAAAGAATTACTGCAAGCTATGTTAGGAGGGTAATCATGTTTTCTTTTGCCACCATTGGTAGAAATATATTAGTGTTAGTTCTTTTAGCCATTATAATTTTTACTGGAATAATCAATCCTCGTTTTTTAAGTCTACAGAATATATTAAATATTCTTCAACAAATCTCGGTTTTGGGTATTGTCAGCATTGGGGTGACCATACTCCTCATTTCTGGGGGGCTGGACCTTTCGGTCGGAAGTCTTATTTCTCTTAGTGCTTATGTCGGTGGTCTTACTATTGTTCAAACTCATTCTTTGGGTTTGGGTATTCTTGCCCTCTTTGCCTGCGCAGTTTTTTTTGGATTTTTAAATGGTGTTTTAGCAGCAACCGAAAGGGCTCACCCTTTCATAATTACTTTAGGAACTATGACTTTTCTTCAAGGTATTGCAGTAGTGATAAGCCGGGGAAGTCCGATTAATGGAATGGGTGGACTTTATGAATTGATTGGTATTCGTGATATTTTTGGATTACCTGCCCCAGCAATTATATTTATTGGTTTACTGATTCTTAGTCATTTCTTTTTAAGAAATATTCCTTTAGGGAGGTATGCTTTTGCCATTGGTGGCAATCAAGAAGCCTCTCGACTCTCAGGTATCAGAATAAGCCGGATGAAAATTGCTCTTTACGCCTTGAATGGATTATTTGTTGGCGTTGCAGCTCTGGTTTTAAGCTCTATACTTGATTCGGCTTTGCCAACTATGGGAACTGGATACGAATTACGCTCAGTTGCGGCAGCGGTAATTGGAGGAACTCCTCTCTTTGGTGGGAGAGGAAATGTCTTTGGTACCTTAGGAGGGGTATTTTTATTAGGTTTAGTTTCTAACAGTATTAACCTACTCGGAATAAG
>NZ_DAOLQM010000299.1:0-2470 GCF_035418125.1 Atribacter sp.
ATTTCAATAACTGATCCAGCGTAAATCGGTTGATAATATTTCGGCATATTTTGATAAATCTGAGCCATAGCTTGGAATCCAGTACAATGACAAGGACTCACTTTTTGGACACCCATAGTAAACAGGGTTTGAATCGTCCAATCCAATCGCTCATGAGAGGCTTGGTAAAGATGGAACCCTCCAATAACGTATAAAATTCGCTGATCCCCGGTAATTCTTTGAGCATGCTGGAGTGTATTCACAATTCCCCGATGGGCACAACCAGTGACAACCACCAAACCTCTTTCGGTTTGGATAATTAAAGACACATCATCCATCATTGAATCAGGAGAAAATTCTCCAGCAGTTTTCACCAACAAATCACTATCAATTTTTTCATAAGAATTGTTTAACTCTATTTCGCCGGTCGTTATAATAGATTGACAAATTTTAAAAGTTTTTGTGGTTAGATGAAATTGTGCTCCCTTGCTTTCCAATTCTTCTCGACAAGCTGGAATTCCAATATAATCTAAAGAATTTTGGTTTTCTTGGACATATTTTTTGGTCCAAATATCCGGGTGGGCAATAATTGGAACATCCCCAATATATTTTAAGAAATGAACCAACCCTCCTGTATGGTCATTATGCCCATGACTTAGAACCAAAGTATCGATCGATGAAAGGTCGATTTTTGCTAGTCGAGCATTTTCGGAAGCCAGCGAGGTCATTCCGGTATCAAATAGAATTTTATGTCCATGAACTTCTATGTAAAAACTAAGCCCCCATTCTCCCTGAAAACCATACCCGGCTGTGTTATCAACCAAGGTATAGATTTTAATTTTCTCAGAGGGCTTCACCCCATTTTTCAGCACCATTAAAAATCACTCTCCAAGAATATCTTGATAAAATTCTTCTAAATCCTTTTTTAATTGGGCAAGGGCTTCAGGATTGGTATAGAGCATATGACCTCCTGGATAAATTTGAAGAGTAATATTATTTCTTCGTTCCGCTGGCAAGTCCAGATGGTTTATACTGTAAAGAACGGAATCATAAGGACATTCCAAATCATACACTCCACTGGCAATAAACACTTTGAGAAAATCAGAACGACGTAAGGCTTTTGACAATTCTTCATTTTGATTCGGATATCCTAGGCTTACCGTTCCCTCGTACTTAGGAGCCGGACGACCTGATTCCCAATTCCATTTTTCATATACTTCTGCTGAACCAGAAAGATAGGAAAGGTTGCTTTCGAATTGAAGATCGTTTTTGAGATAATTGGCCAAGCAAGACTTAAAAGGACCTCCTATCAGAAAGTAACTGGGATCGTCTTCATCGACATAAGTCCCGGGAATTGTAACCCTTGCGTCGTAAATTCCTAACGCTAAACCCTTATCATTGAGTAATTCAGAAGCAAAATCATCTTCATAAACTCTTAAATTCTTTTCTCGAATGAAATCCTCAGCAATGCCAGTATATTGACTTAGCTTCTCAACTATTTTATCTCTTTCCTCTTCGCTCAAGGCATTTCCCCTCCAGAGTGCTTTTAAATAATGATTTTCAACCCAAGCTCTGACTTCTTGTAACACCGAATCTAAATCTCCCTGGTAATCTGGATGAATTTTTTTATGATACCAGGCAGCGGCTGCATAAGTAGGAATGGTGAGCGCTAAAGCACGATCGTCTAATGAACTCCATTGAATTGTTCCTAAATCAAAAACCGGTGATATAAATATCAATCCTGAGGGATAAACTCCAATATCTTGAAGAACTTTGGCTAATCCTGAGCCTCGTACTCCACCATAACTTTCTCCAGCGATAATTACCGGTGACGTACTCCGGCCATTATGATTCAAGTAGGATTGGATAAATTGTGCAATACACCGAACATCTTCACTGACTCCCCAATATTGAGTTGGATCAGCTCCTCCGGTCATTCGGCTATACCCAGTGCCAATTGGATCAATAAAAACCAGGTCGGTGATATCTAATAGAGTATTAGGATTATCAACCAATCGAAAAGGTGGTGGCATTAATCTGGTTCCATCTTTACTTTTTTCCACTACCCGTGGCCCCAAAACTCCCAAATGAAGCATCATTGATGCCGCTCCCGGTCCTCCATTAAATGCAAAAGTAATAGCGCGTTTTTCAAAATTTTCAATTCCTTGTCGGTTATAAGTAATATAATAAATTCTGGCTTGTTCGGTCTGGCTTTTTTGATCAATAATTGGGATAGATCCAACTGTAGCTGAATAGTCCATTTCTTCATCATTAATCCTCAGGGTATGAAAGGTGACTTTGGTATCGTTTTCCGGGTTAGCCAATGCCATATTGTATGGATTTATTCCATTCAATCCGATAGATACACTGAGAAATCCGAAAAAAAGAAAGATCACCCCAAATCTTTTTGTTCAAAAAGATTATGTCATAAATCATCCTAAGGTTTCCTCCCAATTTTCTCAATTAAGCGGAATTTTATAATTATTTCTTT
>NZ_DAOLQM010000300.1:0-2457 GCF_035418125.1 Atribacter sp.
CAGGATTAGAAAAAGCCATGATCGCTATTGGAATCGTTTATATTCCCCAGATGGCCCGAGTGGTTCGAAGTGCTATTTTAGTGATCAAAGAAATGGATTATATTGAAGCTGAAAAAGCCTTAGGAGCCTCCCATTTCCGGATTATTTGGCATCATATCCTTCCTAATGCCCTGGCTCCGGTTATTGTATATTCCACCCTGAGTGTTGCCGGGGCTATTCTCGATGCTGCAGCTTTAGGCTTTTTAGGACTCGGGGCTCTTCCACCCACACCCGAATGGGGATCGATGCTTTCCAATAGTCGACAATTTCTAACTTCAGGAGCCTGGTGGGCAGCAACCTTCCCGGGCTTAGCGATTATGTTGTCGGTATTAGGGTTAAACCTCTTAGGAGATGGTCTACGCGATGCTCTTGATCCGCGTTTACGAGTATGAAAACTATGAATGATATTATTCTCCAAATCAATAATTTAAAAACTTATCTGACCACTCCATCAGGAATTGTCCAGGCTGTTGATGGGGTTGACCTTAATATAGCTGCCAACCAAACCCTCGGGTTGGTTGGTGAATCAGGTTGCGGGAAAAGTATGACTGCCCTCTCCATTTTAAAACTCTATCCCAAACCCCAGGGAAAAATTGTGGATGGTCAAATCATCTTTTTAGGCGATGATCTAGTTAAAAAAACCGAAGAGGAAATGTATACCATCCGAGGGAAAAAAATTTCAATGATTTTTCAAGAACCAATGACCTCCCTGGATCCGGTATTTCCTGTCGGAAAGGAAATTGTTGAAGTGCTGACTATCCATCAAAAACTTAGTATACCAGAAGCAGAAAAACAAGCCATTGAACTTCTAAAAAGAGTGCGCATACCCGAACCAAAAAGACGGTTCAGAGAATACCCCCATCAAATGAGTGGTGGGATGCGACAGAGAGTCATGATTGCTATGGCTTTAGCTTGCCGCCCAGCTCTTTTAATCGCCGACGAACCAACCACTGCTCTTGATGTGACTATACAAGCTCAAATCATCTCACTTATTAACGATCTTAAGAGGGAATTTCAAACTGCGGTCCTTCTCATCACCCATGATTTAGGTATTGTAGCTGAAACCTGTCAGCAAGTTGCGGTCATGTATGCTGGAAAAATCGTTGAAAGAGCTGATGTTTATTCCATCTTTTCAAATACCCGTCACCCTTACACCGTTTCTCTATTAAATGCCATTCCCCGAATTCAGAGGGATCGGCAACGTTTGGAATCAATCCCAGGAAGAGTTCCCAATCTATGTTTTCCCCCGGGTGGATGCCGATTCCATCCCCGTTGTTCTAAAAAAATGACGATTTGCTCAACCACCGAACCATTATTAAAAGAAATTGAAAAGGATCACTGGGTCGCATGTCACCTTTATTGATATCCCTGCAACAGCTAAGCAAACAATTTTACTTATATGACCAAACCACCAATGAAAAGGGAGTGGTTGATGCGGTCAATGCTGTTGGCCTCGACATATTGAGCGGAGAAACCCTTGGATTGGTTGGAGAGTCTGGTTGTGGAAAAAGTACTTTAGGACGATGTATTCTTCGCTTAATTGAGCCAACTGCGGGGAAAATTATCTATGAGAACCAAAATCTATTAAAAATCCCAGAAAAGAATTTTAAGCCTTATCGTAAAAAGATGCAAATTGTCTTTCAAGATCCCTTTGCGTCTTTGAATCCTCGTAAGTCGATTCGGTTTATTCTTGAAGAGCCTTTGATTATCCATGGAATGTCCAATTCTCAAGATCGGAAAAAACGTTTAGATGAAACTATAGAAAAGGTGGGCTTAACTCAGGAGGACCTCAAGCGATATCCTCATGAATTTTCCGGGGGACAACGTCAAAGAATAGGAATAGCCCGAGCATTGATTTTAAAACCAGATTTTATCGTGTGTGACGAACCGGTTTCGGCTCTTGACGTTTCTATTCAGGCTCAAATTTTAAATTTACTCATTGATCTTCAACAGGAAATGAAGCTCACATATCTCTTTATCTCTCATGACCTGAGTGTGGTAAAGCATATTAGTAACCGAATAGCCGTCATGTATTTAGGAAGAATTGTTGAAACAGCTCCAACAGATGAAATATTCGAAAACCCACTCCATCCTTATACTATGGCACTTCTTTCGTCAATACCCGTCCCCGATCCTACCCTGAAAAAGGATCGCTTAATTCTTGAAGGAGATCCTCCCAGTCCTCTAAATCCGCCAACTGGATGTCGATTCCATACTCGTTGTCCTCAACAAATGGATATTTGTTCTAAGGAAATACCGGATAGGAAAGCTATTACCTCTGAGCATTTTGTCTACTGTCATTTATATAATGACTTGGGTGATTCGTAATAAAGATCATGAAATGGGAGAGGATTAGAGGGAGAAGGAACTCTGGCTCGTCATTGCGAGACCTGGTTTTTTGAGGTCGTGGCAATCTCA
>NZ_DAOLQM010000301.1:0-2402 GCF_035418125.1 Atribacter sp.
GTGTTGCTTCCCAGAAACGGTTTACTAAACGGTATTGTTTTTCTGAAATTTGTTTGACTATGTTTTGCATCGGGGTCGAAAGAAAGTCGGTGGAAGATTTTTTATTTGATGGAACGAAACCAAGCAATTTACACCATTGATATTGGGTTTCTGGATTCATCCACCACTCGGCAATTTTCAAAGCGTCATCTTTTTTCGGAGCGTTTTTACCCAGCAACATAGGAGCAGCTTCATAAATGATTACATTTCCTACCTGTGGATCAATAGATGGGAGAATAAAAGCTCCAACATCTTTTCCTACGTTAAGTCCAGCCGCCATCAATTGACCTTCATACCAATTGCCGATTAAAATCATCCCAGCTTTTCCCTGAGCAAGTAACCGGGGAAAATCACCAAAAATATCGGTGCTGGGATCGGAAAAGTAGCCTTTATCGATCATTTCTTTCCAGAGAGTGAAAACTTTTTTCGATGGTTCGTCGGAGTATTTGGCTTTTCCAATCATCAGGGCTTCATAAAAATCTGGGTTGGTTCTGATCATCAAGTCTTCAAAATAAATGAAGGTCGGCCATCTTCCCTGGACGGTGCTTCCCAATGGGATGATGTCATTTTCTTTTAAAGCATCGCAAATGGCGATGAATTCGTCCCAAGTTTGCGGTTCTTTTAGTCCTAATTTATCAAAGACCGGAATGCTGTAATAAACTACCCAGTAAGCTAAATTGGTAGGTACCCCAAATACCTTACCATCCGATTCAAAAGCCTTGCGAAAAGCCGGATCATATTCATCTTTATGACTATCCCAGAGTGAAGTCACATCTTCTAATAGGCCAGCATCGATCAATGGTTTCATTCTAAAGTCCGACCACCAGGTAAATAATTCTGGAGCTTTATTAGTCGGCAGAGCCGTTCTTGCTGCTGACATAAATACGTCGGTTGCCGGAAATGGAGTGGGGACAAAGGTAATTCCAATTTCACTTTGGGCGACATTCGCCATTTCAGTAAAGGGGGTTTGCCAGTCAGGGGCACCCCCTTTATCATGCATTAAAACAATATCTTGCGCCCAAGCCCAAGAAGAGAATGCAATTAAAATACATAAACCTAAGAGAATTAAACCTTTTTTCATTTATTCATCCTCCTTAGTTTGGAAATGATTTAATAACTCATAAAACCATTCCTATGTAAATCTTTTTATATCTTCACCTCCCTGGTTGGTCATTTTTTGAAGCAAACAAAAAAATCCTTCTAAATCATTATAACTCAACTCTCTTAATGTGATAATTATTAAAAAATGTCCACTTATAAATTTAATAGTAGCGAAAAGAAGAAGGGAAGACTATCAATATTTTGATGGGAAATCAATAAAAATGTTTTTAAAATTATCTATAGAGACTTAATAATTTATTGCTAAAAAATTTAAATTTAGCTATTTTTAGTCAATCTTTATAAAAAATTGCCGATTATATAAGTAATGAGTTTTCATCAAGAAGATTTTCATGTATCAAAAAAAAGATATCTATCCTGAAAATAAAGGAATGGATAAAAAACGAACAAAAAAACTAAAAAAGGCACACCCCCCTGAATCCCCCCTCAATGGGGGAATTAATTTAACAATTCCCCTCCTTGGAGGGGTGCCGTTTTACGGCGGGGAGGGTGCCTTTATATTTTTAAAAGATTATTCTGGAAAAAAGAGAAAGAAACATAAATAAAAAGATGAGATTCTCACGTCGTAAAATATGCTCCTCAGAATAATGTAAAAAGGTGGGTGAGATTGCGACGTCGTCCAGCCAAAAAACGGTTGGATTCCTCGTAGTGACGGAGCAGTAAAAAATTCAAATCCACCTAATCCCCTTGCTAAAGGGGGAAATTGATCGGCATATACATATTTTCATTATTATCAAATGATGTAACATGGCATGAAAATTAATCCTAAAAATACATGGGCATGATAAATCAAACCCCTACAAAAGAATTAAAAAAATGTAGGGGCGCAATTTATTGCGCCCGATTAATGTAGCGACCTGCCATGGCATGTCGAATCTTGGGTTTTCACCCTCATCCTCACCTTCTCCCATCAAGGGAGAAGGAACTATTTAATCTTTTTATTTATTTTTTTCCCTCGCCCCTTCGTACAGAGAGGGTCAGGGTGAGGGGGATATCTTTTCATCTTTATTTGGTGTAATAAAATGGCATAAGGATATATTATGTGGTATGAAATTAGTTATAATAAGAAAATCATTTTTATGGGAGGTGGAACATGAGAGGAAAATTTAAGTTTCAAGACGATTTTATTTACAAAATGCCGGCTCATTTTGGAGGATCGCCCTTTTATCCAATAAGAGCAGTGTATGGAGATATGTTAGGTATCTCCGTCCAATATGAAACCGACCAAGATGCACTTCTGCAAT
>NZ_DAOLQM010000302.1:0-2400 GCF_035418125.1 Atribacter sp.
CATTCTGAGGAGTCCGGTGTCTTTTACCAGACGATGTGAGAGTCTCATCCACCAAATCCGTCATTGCGAGGAGGCCAATCGTGCTTTGGTTGAACGACGTGGCAATCTCATTTAGAAAATATTTTTTATTCCTTTATTATTTTCTCAGGATAACCAGAAAAAAACGAAAAGCACCCTCCCCTCTGCAAGCGCCACCCCTTCGAGGAGGGGAATTGTTCAATCAATTCATTACCCTATTGAAAGGGAATTCAAAAGGAGGGGTATACATTTTTCATTTTTTTTTGTTAACTTTTTATTCATTACTATATTTTCAGAATAAGCTTTTCTTTTAATTCGAATTAGTTCCGATTTAGAGTGAAAGACTTTACTCAATTACTTCAATTTCATTACCGGAAGAGGAAATCATGTATTTCATGACCTTTCCTGTTACGGTTTGAGGAAGTTCGGCAACGATTTCAACAATACGAGGAACTTTGTGAGATGCTAACTCTTTTCGGCAAAACCTTACAATTTCAGTTGGGTCAATGGTAATATTTTCGTTTGGAACGACATAAGCTTTGATCATTTCACCACGAGATGCTCTTTGGACTCCTACAACAGCGGTACGAACAACTCCTGGGAATGACATGATTACTTCTTCAATCTCTTGGGGAAAAACATTAAAACCAGAAACAATAATCAATTCTTTTTTTCTGCCTTCAATATAAAGAAGACCTTTTTCATCAATTTTTCCCAAGTCTCCGGTATAAAACCATTGATTACGGAAGGAGGTTTGATTTTCTTCAGGATTATTATAATAACCGGGTGAAATAGGATCTCCAGAAAGAATAATTTCTCCAATTTCACCGGTGGGTAATTCATTGCCGTTGTCGTCCACAATCCGAAGGTTAATAGCTTCGATTACTGGTCCCGCTGACCCTGGTACTCGAGTAAGGGGAGAGGGGTTGATAGAAACCACCGGAGATGCCTCGGTTATTCCATATCCCTCCATGATATTTAACCCGAAACCTTTTTCGAAAGCTTCTCGAACTCTTTGAGGAAGAGCATCACCACCACAAATTGGGAGGCGGAGAGGACTTAAGTCAAAGGGAACTTTAGCACGGGCACCGGCTAATATTGAAAAGACAGCTGGTACACCTAAAAAAACCGTAGATTGATATTTTTTGAGGGATTCAATGAGATTGTTGGCTGGATAAAGTGAAGGAACAATCGTAAGTGTCATCCCTTTTGCTAAAGGAAGCATGTAGGCAATTGAAAAACCAAAAACATGGAACATGGGAAGTACACCCAACATGCGATCTTCAGGATAGATATCGACTAAATCGAAACAACTATCGATGTCCGAAAGGATGTTTTTATGAGTGAGCATGACCAATTTGGGAATTCCAGTCGTCCCTGAAGTTGAAAAGAAAGCGGCAATAGGTGAGTCTAAAGAGGGTAAATCGTTAATCGTTGTATTTATTTTATCAGGGAATCCGATTTCTCCATTTTCTCCAATAATAGCAAGAGGGAGTCGATCGGCAAGCTCTTGATGTGGTGATTGGGCTACCAACAAACTTGCTTTGGCGTTTTGGAAAATTTTTTCAATTGATTTAGGTGGGTATTTTGGTGAGAGAAGCAGAGGAATTGCTCCAATTTGAAAACAACCGAGGATGAGTCTTAAAGTATGCCAATGATTGGGAAGTACGATGACAACCCGCATTCCTTCTTTTACGCCAGCTTTTTTCAATTTTAAAGCTTCTTTGTCAATCTCATTAACCAGTTCATTATAATTTATAAACCAGTCTCCCATTGAAACGGCGATTTTTTTCCCATATTCCTGACTCATTTCTCGAATTCTTTCGGTTATTGTAGTTATCATACTTTCCTCCTCAAAGCTTATATAGAGTAACCATCTTAATTTAAATACCGTATAAAATAAATTTCTTTATGTATTTTATTCTATATTTCTTATTTCTGCTACCATTTCGTTGTTCTTTATTGACTAAATCAAAAGAAAACAGTTGGAAAAAACTAGGATACCTGAAAAAGCAGTAATGTAACATTGGTGAATAGAAAAAAATATTAAGATAGACAACCAAACCGCTTGGTGGCACCAGATAAGGATGTAAAATGGACTGCGGGGGAGGAGAGGACGCGAGGGGGTGACATTCTGAGGAGCAGAGCGATGTGGGAATCCCATCCACCTGCTCCGTCATTGCGAGGAGCGTATTATGCGACGTGGCAATCTCACCCGCCCCGTCATTGCGAGGAACGAAGTGACGTGGCAATCTCATTTTTTTGTTTTTTTCTTTATAAAAACTTGAAGATGAGATCCTCGAGCTGGAAAGCACTGCTCATGATGACGAATGAAAGGCACCCTCCCCGCCGTAAAACGGCACCCCTCCAAGGAGGGGAATT
>NZ_DAOLQM010000303.1:0-2392 GCF_035418125.1 Atribacter sp.
CAGCAAAACAAGGTATGGAATCCACCAAAGACATGCTTTCCTTAAGAGGTCGTTCGAGCCGTTTGGGAGAACGTTCAATAGGTCATATAGATCCAGGTGCAGCATCGAGCTTCTTTATCATGGAAGCCTTTTTAAAGAGCTTTGTTGAAGGATAAGTTAACAAAATATTAACTCGAATTCATTTGGGTAATTCTTTTTTTTGCTCTTAAAAATGGTTGAAGTTCATACCGGGTTTTGGTACTAGATGAAGATGAAAACTTAATTTTGCAGTAAATTAATCTCACCCTTATGTAAGGGGGGAG
Organism: Atribacter sp.; assembly: GCF_035418125.1. Lineage (NCBI taxonomy): Bacteria > Pseudomonadati > Atribacterota > Atribacteria > Atribacterales > Atribacteraceae > Atribacter > Atribacter sp. The sequence goes on from NZ_DAOLQM010000303.1 coordinate 303, forward strand.
GATTTAAAAGAATTGGAAACGAGTCGAATCACGAACTATCTCCCGTAATCCAAAGGGAGAGGTCGTTATAAAAGGAATTATTTACTTGCTACTGTATTTTCAGGATAGACCTTCATGCTGCCAAGCGGCACCAGATGAGGATGAAAAACCTAGGATTTGACATGCCATGGCATGTCGTTACATTAATTAAAGAATGGGCACAATACATTGTGCTCCAATGATTTTATACTCTTTTGTAGGGGCTTGATTTATCAAGCCCACAAATGGGATTTTTTATTAGAGTTTTGATAATTGGAAAGGAGTGAAGAATCATGTCCTTATTTCTGGCATCTGATCATTTTGGATATCCTTTAAAAAAAGTTATTGCTGAGCATCTCCACAAAAAAGGAGTTGAATTTGAAGATTTAGGAGTGAATTCAGAAGATGAAGTAATAGATTATCCAGATATAGCCCTCAAAGCTTGTTTGACTATAACCGAGGGAAAACATCAGTATGGAATACTTGTCTGTGGAACCGGCCTTGGTATGGCCATGGCTGCTAATAAAATCCCCGGGATTTATGCCGCTCCTACTCATGATATTTATTCAGCTGAAAGAGCGAAAAAAAGCAATGATTCCAATGTCATGACTTTAGGAAGACATATTGTGGGTCCAGAACTAGCTAAAATGCTGGTTGATGCTTGGTTGGGAAGTGAATTCGGGGGTGGAAGGTCTCTCCCTAAAGTGCAAAAAATTCGTGAAATTGAAAAGAAATATATGAAATAATCGATTATTCCATGAATATGTTCCAACCTCTCCTAAATAAAGGAGAGGTTTTTTATTTTGTTATTGATAAATGGGAACTTACTTTACTATTGACAAAAATGATAAACTATCAGAGTTGTTCTATCCTTTAACTACAGTGATGTTCATTGGATAAAGAGTTTAAATATTGATTATTATAACGCATCTTGTATTAACAGAATAGGAGTTAAATATAGAAATCTTTTGGTCTTCTTAAAAGTATTGATAAATAAAAGGACAATATAATGCCAAAAATTAAAATTGACCAATTTGGTAAAGAGCTTGAAGCTAAACCTGGCGAAAATATTTTAGAGGTACTTCAAAGAGAAGGTATTGATATCAATGCTTATTGTGGTGGGTTTGGGTATTGTGGAAAGTGCTTGATAAAAATTCTAAAAGGAAATGTTGCTCAACCTACCGCACAAGAAATAAAACATTTAAAAGAAAAGATATCTCAAGGATACCGCTTAGCTTGTCAAGCTCAAATAATAGAGGATATTGAAATTGATATTCACGACTCGATAACCCAAAAGGTTGAGGTTTTAGCGGAATCAGGTGAAGCTATTTTAGAAGAACTACCAGTAAAAAAAATCAATATTCAACTCAAAAAACCATCATTAAATCAATCTTTATCCCTTGAAGAGATTGCCGAGAACCAATTACCAACCTCACCTTTTGTTAGAAACTGGACAATTCAAGCTCTCCAAGAACTGTCTCGCATTGAAAATCAAGATGAAAAGAGTTTTGAAATAGGTTTTGATGAAAAACAGATTTATTGGACGAACTCGGACGTTAAAAAGGCTTCTTTTTTAGGAATTGCCTTTGATATTGGAACAACGACTTTAGCTTGTGAACTTCTTGATCTCGAGACAGGATCAACTCTTTATCGAGCAGGAGCCTTAAACCGTCAAGCAAGTTTTGGAGCCGATGTATTATCTCGATTGAGAGCAATTCAAGATAACCAAGGAGCTCTATCTGATCTTCAAGAATTATTGCTATCTTCGATGAATGACTTGATCCAGGAGGCTTGCCAAAAGACCGGGAATGACCCCAACCGAATATTGTCGGTTATGGTAGCGGGAAATACAATAATGGAGCATATTTTTTTAGGAGTATCTCCTATCTCGATAGGAACGGCTCCATTTACACCGGTTTTTTGTCGATCCTATCATACCAGTGCTCGGAGACTTCATTTAGTTATACACCCAGAAGCTCGGGTATACATTTTTCCTTCTGTTGCTGGATATGTTGGGGGCGATATTGTTGCTGGTATAGGAGCTCATGACCTTGAGAATAATAATTCAACCC
>NZ_DAOLQM010000304.1:0-2389 GCF_035418125.1 Atribacter sp.
CCTGAAATGTTTGAAGAATTTATTTTTCCTTATCAATATCCTTTATTAGAGCGTTTTGGATTGAACTGTTATGGGTGTTGCGAGCCAATTGATAAGCGATGGCAAGTGGTAAAAAAGTTCCCACGTTTGCGAAGGATTTCTGTTTCACCTTGGGCTAATCCGGAAGTTATGGCTGAATATTTAGGCTCAGATTATATTTATTCATTGAAACCGAACCCGGCTGATTTAGCTGTTCCTCAAATCGACGAGGACTATATCCGAAAGAAAATTAGCAAGGCTTTTCAAATTGCAAAAAATTGCCGAGTAGAAATCATTATGAAAGATAACCACACTATTGGGAAGAATCCAGAAAATGTAAAACGATGGAGTCGGATTGCCAAGGAAGAAGCTGAAAATTTATAGATATTTTAGGATTATTATTTTAATGACAAAATCCCTTTATGTTTCTTTTTAGATAAGCTCTTATGCCGCTTTCTTTATAACAGATGAAGATGAAAATACCTATCTAAGAATATCATTGCGATGAGTCCAACCGTTCTTTGATTGAATGATATGGCAATCTCATTTTCACAATGAGTCATTCTGAAGAGTCCGGTTTCTTTTCCTGAACGGCGGGAGAATCTCATTTAGCAAAATATTTTTTAAGTAATAATAAAAAGGATAAGATCCATTTTCTGTTTTATATACTAAAAACACAATTTTTAAAATAGGGAACTAATCCGACCATCTATTAGATTAATATTATAGATGATTTTCATAAAGAGCTAATAATAGTGGAATAATTTGAGCTGTTTTACCGTCCCTTATTGTTACTGCACTTTTCTGAATCATTAAAATTTAAATTTAATAAAACCCGAGAAATATATAATCAATGAATTCAAAATCATCCCAAAAATAGTGCTAAGTTAATAATTCACACACGATATTATATAATAAAAAATACTATATTATAACAAAATTTGTATGTTATAATAATTCATAATAAAAATGAAAAGAAGAGTTAAATTCAGATATAATAATATTAATAATGAAAAATATCTATAAAATATATTATAATGATAGATAATCAGATAATTATAATTAACCAATTCGTTATGAGTAAGTGATTAACCATAGTGTGTCTTTGCAAAAATTAAAATTAGTTAAAAGGATCAAAATTTAGAAAATAAGGTTGAAACCAAAAATTCATTTCTTGTTTAGTTTTATACTGCAGGAACACCAAAAATAAAGAAAAAAAGAAGGAGGTGCAATAATTTTTTTATTAAGTGGTATTTTAATCCAAATTGGAGTAAAAATTTAAAAAGGAGGAATGAATTGTGAGGAAAAAAGGAACAAAAGTTTTAGTAGGAGTATTGGTTTTAGTCGTTGTTTCAGCTTTAATATCATTTGCTTTTGCTCAGGATATGGACCAATTGGAAATAGATACAGCTAATGCAGTTTTTGAAGCTGCTGATAAGGGACAACCTGACCCTTCATGGCAAGGAAAGAAATTCACGATCGCAGTTTTAGCATCAGGCCCCCACGGAGCCATTTCTGGTCCTCTTTTCTTTTGGCGACCTTTCTGGGAAAAGCTGACCGGAGCAACCTACGATGTCGCTGAAATTCCTTTTGGTGAATTACAAGCAAAAATCTTTACCGATTTAGCAACCGAGACTGGGAATTACGATGCCATAGTTGGCCCAAGTTTCTTCTATGGCGACTACATTGCCAATGATTGGATCATTCCCATTGATAAATATTTTGATGATGCAAGAATGCCCAAGTGGAATCGGGATGCAATTGCAGCACCAATTCGCGAGCTTTATCAGTGGGGAGGAAAATGGTATGGTTTTAATAATGACCACGATGGAATGGTCATTTATTTTAGAAAAGACCTCTTCAATGATCCTAAATGGCAGGAAGAATTTAAAAACGAATTCAATTATGATTTGCCAGTCCGTCCAGATAGTTGGCAGGAAATTCTTGATTTAGCTAAGTTTTTTAATGGGAAAGACTGGAATGGAGATGGAAAGGAAGACTTTGGAATCAGTATGCATCTTAAAGTTGGCGAGCAAGGTTTCTTTAACTATATTGCCTTAGCAGGTGGCTTTGTCGTCATGCCGGCTCCCGGTGATAATCCAGCTAAGGTAACCCGCTTTCACAATCAATTTTGGTTTGATCCGGAAACCATGAAACCTTTAACCAACACCCCTGGACACGTAAAAGCTATGGAAATGTTAGTTGAACTCTGCAAGTATGGTCCAGCCGCTATGGTTAGTTGGGGCTTGGGAGAAGCCTGGGATATCTTCCTTAGAGGAGATTGCGCCATGGTCTTTACCTTCGGTGATGTGGGAACCTTGTCTCAAGACACCCGCGTTTCTGTCGTTCAAGGAAAGCTTGGCGTGGTTCC
>NZ_DAOLQM010000305.1:0-2369 GCF_035418125.1 Atribacter sp.
AAAAACCTGATGAACTGACTAAATTTATTCTTCTAATCCTAAATTTTTCTTCATCAGCCCCAAATCAGCCTCCAGCTGGCCTAAGTTAAAATTCAAATCAAGTTCAACTGCTTTGTATTCTTCGCCTTTTCTGGGACCATCCTCGATAATCTGCCATAATATATACGCTACTCGATAGAGATCGGGTCCGACTTCTTCGGCATTGGCAACAACCTCTACACGACCGTATTTATGAAACCAGGATAAATAACCAGGATAAATTGATCGGTATTCGGCAAGAACCTGCTGTCGATGTGCTTCTTCATCAGGAGTGGGAACGGGAGTGGCTATAGTCGGAAGAGGTGTCTCTTCAATCAAAACTGGATCAATCATTAACGTTGGTTCCGGTGTGGAAGACACAATTGTATCGGTAATACCAATTTCTTCTTGTGCTGACAGATAAGCCTTTCCCTGAGCTTTGGCAAGAATTTTCCCAGTATTGGCGTCTCTCATTTGAACCTGGATTTGGTATTCGCCTTCTGATTCATAAGTATGAGTAATTGACGTGCTATTGGTTTCTTCGACTCTTCCATCGCCAAAATCCCAAATATAGCTCACCCAGGAAGGAGGATTATCCGATTGCACATAAAAGCCGTATTTCTTTTTACTCAAACCATCTAATTTCTCAGGATGTAACTGAAGATTATAGATTTTCAGATCCGCTGATGAAACGAGAATCCCACCAATATCCACCAATAAGTTTACATTTTTGATTGGTCCAGTTGGCAACGACTGAACCTTTCCCTCTATGATTCCATTTTGAATTGAAATAGATCCCGGTTGAGTTTCGAAGATTTCTCCATTCATCACAATGCTAATCATCCCATCGATGGGCATAGTAAATAAAAGAGGTTGATCATACATACCTGAAGGAATATGAACTACTCGACCTTTAATGATACCTTCTCTGCCGTCTGTTCCTTTTTCATTAAGGATAAAAGAATCAATTATTACTTCGACTTTGGGGATGAACCATTCTATCAATTGCTCATTGGCATAAATCGCTGCCGGTATTAAACGCTTAGCTTGGCTTAAAGCGCATTGATGGTCAATTTCAGGTTTTGGAATTAAGCTTAATTTACCAAAAAGCGACAACTTTTCCTGATAAAGCATTCGTGCTAAATAGAGTTTCCCTAAATAGTCCTTACAGTAGTAATACCCATCTTCATCAGTCTCAAGATCTTCCAAACGCGGTGATGGGTATTCCGGCATACCGTTGCTATTGGTAATTCCTTGACCTAATGCTTTTTCAATACCGGCTATGGTATCAAGTGAAAAGTAATTTCGGTTGGTATAACGTGCAACGCAGTCATACAGGCTTAAAACATTTAAAAAACCATTTTCATTTTTGGGTATTTGGTTAACTGCCTCTACTAACACTGGATCGGGAGAACCTAAGCATTTTTCAACAACTTGCTGATCGACAAATTCTTCATAAGAATCAGCTCGATATTTATCGGTGATAAATTGCGTCCACTCAACTCCAGGATGGGAATCATTACGAACATGGGAAGGAACTGTCATATCGGCTATTAAATGCATAGTTTCACCCAATGACCGCCAAGCAGCTGCGAACAATTTATCCTTTTCTGGTAAATTCATAGACGAAAAGGCCGTAATCATAAATTCCTTTCCCTTATCAATCGAATAGGGTGAATACAATGCTCCCCACCATTTCGCATCTATTTTGGGATTGGTTCCCATAACAATTGACGTTAAAAATTCATCGACATGGTCGGTAAGATAATTTGCTCCCTGGTTAACACCTAATGGGTCATAAAAATGGCGGAGTGACATGTATCTTTCCGGTTCGTCGGCGGTATAGCCACCTTCTACCACCCATTGATACCATTTTCCTTCTCTTTCATCCTCAAGAATGTCTTCTTTCCAATCGCCAGGTTGGATTACCGTGATCCCGGACAAATCCCTTCCGTTGGTAAAATCATATTTATTAAAGATGGAATCGCTTCTCCTATTATTTAAAAATGACTGAATGGCATAATAATTAATGGCTCGATGGGGTCCGCCCTCCATGGTTCGGGCTTGGTTATCATTATTGTAGGGAAAAACCGGAATTGAAAAGGAAACAACCATAAAGACTACTAAAAATATTTCTATAAAAAATGCCCATTTCAATTTCATTATATTTCCCTCCTTTCCTGGCTTTATTTTAAAAATTTTTATTGAATAATTTATTTTTATTGTTCCTTTCTATTTTGAAAATACACAGGCATGATAAATCAAGCTCTTACAAAAGAATAAAAAATGTAGGGGCACAATCTATAGCGCCCGATTAATGTAGCGACATGCCATGGCATGTCGAATCTTGG
>NZ_DAOLQM010000306.1:0-2368 GCF_035418125.1 Atribacter sp.
ACAAACAGCGCCTGGGAACCTATAAAACCAAGCGCTATTGAGTGTTTTAAATTATTCGACCAATAAATAATTGACTTCAGCTCAAATTGCTGATTGGTGACTACCAGACTTCCTGACCGCCATTAAAATGAGCGGTAAAAATCTTTTGAGGATCAGTCGTTTCTTTCACGTTGGGTATTGGATGGTTATTTAGCTTTCCATAGTCAACTGGTACATAAAAAGTGAATTGTAAAGGCTTTGCTCCCTTGGAGAGAGCAGCATAATATTTAGTTAATGCGTTTGGATCAGTTGCCCCTTCATCACGGCTTCCAGTATACCCACCTGAGTTGAAAGCTTTGTCAGCATATTGGAAAGCCTTCCCGTAAATTGACCAAGGACTGGCATCGTCCAGTGATAAAGAACCATATAAATACATATTCTCAAATAAATACTTTAACATCTGCCAACTCGGCCATTTTCCTCTGCCATAAGTCATTCCCTTTACAAAAAGATCTTCATTCTCATTATCCATTCGTGACAAATCAAATGCGACCGACGCCATAAAGCCTGGCAATTTTTCTTTGGTAAAATCATGCTTTTGTTCATTCCAATTTCGATCGCTATATTTAAGAAAATAAATTGACTCCATAAAACCTCCCTTGAGCTGGCCGTATTTCTCTTTTATTTGAATATCTAAAGCAGTAGCTAAGTTGCTGAATTGGGTGGTTTCAACTCCTTTTCGTCCCATTTCATCGTAATCGATGACTCCATCATGGTTTTCATCAAAGGTTTCCATAAGATCCTTATAAAGTTTTGAGCCAGTAAGTGAGTCGTTGGCTTGGATATAACTTAAAATGGTTTTTTGAAGATCATAGAGAATGGTGTTTGGATTGTAATACAGGGTTTTGGTAATCATTTCATAGAAGTTGGAGTTTTCTATTCTACCCAGATGACCATTCAGAGAAACCAAGGGTGATTCGGTCAGGCTGTCCCAGCCTATTACATAATACTTCTGCTGCCCTACGCCTCTTTTCTCTGCATAACGATATAAATTGTATCTGAATAACGGCGAATCAAATCCTTCTATGGTGATGATGTTGTTTCCTTCCAATTGAGCCAATGGCACCTGATGGACAAATTCGGTTGGCCAGCCGTTTTCTTCTTTTAGCTTGAGTGCTTCAGCCATGGGGATAGTTTTAAAGCAATACCGAGCACAGAAAAAGTCCAGAGCAACACAGTCCAGCGACGACCATACAAAGCCTTCGGGAATCCGCACTGCTTTACCATCGGGGTTGTGGCTGATGTTGACCATATCGATAGCATCACTGACATGCACCATAAAAACTTTCTGGCTCTGCACTGCCCGAATGATATCCGACTGAGTTCCGGGCATACCGGCTGTCTTAATGGCAATGTATTCACCGTTTTTATCCTTCATCGGCAGATTGGTCTTTTCATCAATTTTGAGCATCCAAGGACAATGAGGTAATTTTCCTTTATAGGTTGGCAAAGTTTGAGCTGGATAGGAATATTTCCAGGTCTCAGCGTTTTTATCACCCTCAAAGGCACAGAGGGTTGGATAAAGACCGATGCCCAGGTTTTTAATGGCGTTGGTTAAAAGGTCTTGGGCATGGATCTTGTGCTTGGGCACATTAACTAAAACACAGCCAGGATAATTTCGAAGGTCTTCGGCATTATCTGGATCACCTCCTATGATTACCTTATGAAGAGTGATCTCTTTGAAATTGGCACCATCGGGAACAACGACTGTTCTTCCTCTCGATGGGTCATTATGGATTTTATTTAAATCATAGACCATTAACTTATCTTTGGCTTGTCCTGGTGGGAGATAATTTCCGGTAACACTGTTCTCAAATCCCTTCATGGGGTCGTCTTGATGAGAAGAAGGATGACGGTCGGCAAGATACTTTCTGACAAAATAAAATCCCCAGCCACCATATATATCAAAGCTTTTTCCTTCAAATAATGCCTCAGTGGTCATCGTTTGTCCAAATGTCTTCCCAAAAAGTTCGGCAACAAGAAAAGTTGATGTTGAGGCTTCTCCTAACGCCATTTGGTTGTAATGAATATTGAGCTTATCATGGAACCACCGCATCAAAGCGGCAATCAAGGACCATTCAGTGGCGATAATAGCTGCCGAACCTTCACCATGGGTGGTCGGATCGATGACTAAAGGGGCGACAATATTGGGCTTGAATAATAATCTCTTTCCATGCTTTATTTGTGACTGAACTTCCTTGCCAAAACCGGTTTCTTTGTCCAGACTACCTAAGGAAAAATCGAGATTGGAATAAATGTAGTCAATCTTATTAGTTATTTCCTGCCAGGCATTTTGATCGTTTTGGTCGATAACTTTTTGTAATAATAC
>NZ_DAOLQM010000307.1:0-2360 GCF_035418125.1 Atribacter sp.
GCGCCGGCTTTGCAAGCCGGAGGCCACGGGTTCGAATCCCGTCATCTCCACCAATCGCTTTATAGAGCGATTTTCTTCTTATCGGTTTTCAAACCAAACCTCCAAAAATCTCCGAGTCCGGCGCTCTTATTTTCGCTTCCTCGTAATCAGCGAGGTGAGTCATTTGCCGGAAATTGTCACAATATACCGAAATTTGAGCTACCAAGTTTACTTAAATTGGTTTATTTTGGAAAAAAGGCACAAGGAATATAAGCACGAACCGAAATAGATTATAGACAGGTGATATCACTTTTTTTCCAATGGCATCCCGATGCGTTCATCAATCAGAAAAAGCTTAAAAAATGCGTCATTCAGTTCTTCTCTTGGGAGGTTGCCCCAGCTACTTTCAACATCCGTCGAAAATATCTGAAGGTTTTTTTCGATTATCTCACCAATGAAGGTGTTATCGAGGAAAATCCCATTAACTTTTCGGCTAGGAAAGAAGAGGGAAGAACCAGAAGCATCCCAATAGATGTCATTAAAAAACTTCTCAGCGCTCCGGATCAAAAAAATTTTACCGGTTTACGAGACCTCGCTTTTTGAGGTTGAAGCAATAGCTTTTTGATAATATAATTATCCCCCCAGCGGTTCTTTCCTAGATGATGCCCTCATTTTTTTTAAATCGAGAAATTGTAGAATTGGATACCAATAGAAATAAAAAATTATAATAATGTAATAAGGATTTTAATTCACCTCTTGGGACTCTCCCCGAGAATAGCTCTACTTCATGAAACTGGATCTAATTAAATATAGTTTCACCTTTGTCTCCTGTGACATATAATAACATGAGGAATAAAAGCAATCGCTTTTGTTGCGCCTAATTAAAGAAGGGAGGATTTTGATATCATGAGAAAAGTTGGATTTATTGGATTAGGTAATATGGGAAGGGGTATGTGTAAGAATTTGATTCTGAAAGGTAACCAATTAACCGTTTTTGACATCAACCAGGATGCAATGCAATCCTTTAAAGGAAAAGCTGCATTGGTTCATTCTCCTTTGGAAGTTTTAAAAAATAGTGAGGTTGTTTTTCTCTCCCTTCCAAACTCTACTGTAGTTGAAAAAATTATGAATGAATTTCTCAACGAGGGGGTTCAGGGAAAGATTATTGTCGATACCTCAACCAGCTATCCCATGTCGACTCGTTCACTCCATGCCAAGATTAAGGCTGCCGGAGGCGGTCTGGTTGACTCCCCGCTAATCGCTGGTCCCGCTGAGGCTGATAGAGGAGAATTGATTGCTGTCGCAGCTGGAGACAAAGAAGATGTTGATAAAGCTGACGACCTTCTCCGCTGTTACTGTAAACATTACGACTATGTAGGACCATCGGGAAACGGACACTTAATAAAAATCGCTCAAAACTTCGCCGGACTTTCTCAAGCGCTTATTTATGCCCAACTCTATCCAATTATTGCCAAATATGGTATCAATCCACAGGAGCTTTATAAATCCCTTAACAATGAAGTATTTTCCAACTGGGTTTTCCAGTTTTATAGCGAAAAATATATAAATAAGAATTATCGCATGGACTTTGCTCTTGATCTCGGACTTAAAGACTTAAATTATATGAAAAAACTGTGCGATGACCTGAATATTCCTGGATTTTTATTAGATGGTGCTATTGACCTCTGCCGAGTTGCCCTCAAAGAAGGAAAGGGCAAGGAGCTAGATTTCAGCCATGCCGGAAATACTATGTACGAGTACGTAGGATTAGAATAAATCTATAGAACCCAACCGATGTCGACCTCTACTTAAAAAAATTGATTTACACCTTTTTAGTCGACATCGGTTGGGTTGTGATTATATTCTCTTTTTTTTATATTAAATTTCTATTTCCCCTTTTCTTTCCTAATTTAATCGCCTTCTTTTTTCCCCTTGGCCTACATCTTGGAATTTATATAATAAGCCCTAATGCCACCTTGTGGAACATAAGAGGATGAAAATCCTTGCTCAGCAATTGATCCTCCTCTTGGAAAAGGGGGATGAGAGGGAGATTTAAAAATTCAGAAAAAAATCGAATCCCTCTCAATTTCTCTTTCGGAAAAGTGAGAGAAAATTAATTTACCAATTAAAGTATTCTATTGTTTTTTGATAGTATTATGAAGAATGATAAAATGAAGGAACACGATCTACTTTACAAGGAGGATTCTTGATGACCACCGAAGAACTTTATCAATCCCGGCTTAAACGGTATGTCACCGCCATGAGAAACGGCAAACCAGACATGATCCCTATCCGTCCTTTTGTTGCTGAGTTTGCTTCTCAGTATGCTGGTTATACCGCTCAACAAGCAACTCATGATTATCGCTATGCAGTAAAAGCTT
>NZ_DAOLQM010000308.1:0-2360 GCF_035418125.1 Atribacter sp.
GAGTTAGAAATTGCATTGCGAATTTCCATTTTTTGGGCTTTTTGGGGAACATAGTTTAAATCACAATCTTCATCTGCTTCTTCAAGGTTGATGGTTGGATGAATGATATGATGATATATTCCCAAGACAGTTGCTGCTGCTTCCATAGCCCCAGCTGCTCCTAAAAGATGACCAATCATAGATTTGGTTGAACTAATTTTTAATTGATAGGCACTATCGGCAAAAACCTTTTTAATTGCCAGTGATTCCATCTTATCATTTAACGGTGTTGATGTTCCATGAGCATTGATATAATCGATATCCTCAATCCGAAGTCCGGCGTCATGAATGGCATAAAGCATAGAACGAGCCGCTCCTTCACCTTCTGGATCGGGTGCAGTTATGTGGTAAGCATCACAGCTGGCACCATATCCTTTCAACTCAGCATAGATCGTAGCACTTCTCCGTTCTGCTGATTCTTTCGTTTCTAAAATCAACGCTGCTGCCCCCTCGGCCATAACAAAACCATCCCGATTTTTATCAAAGGGTCGTGAAGCTTTTTTTGGTTCTTGATTATAGGTAGAAAGGGCTTTCATCGAACAAAAACCGGCTAAGGCAAGTGGTGTAATTGATGCTTCCGAACCAACTGCCACCATTAAGTCAGCATCACCTCGTTGTAATATTCGGAAGGCTTCTCCAATCGCATGAGTGGATGCCTCGCAGGCAGTTGATACGCAGCTATTTGGGCCCTTTAACCCCAACTGTATGGCTACGTTTGCTGCTCCCATATTAACAATCATCATCGGAATAAAAAAAGGACTAACCTTTTGTGGACCACGATTCATTAATACCTCATGCTGTTCTTCAAAAGTAAAAATTCCACCGATCCCCGAACCCAATATAACACCCGAACGCTCGTGATTGAGCTTATCTAAATTTATTTGTGAATCCTGAAAAGCCATGATGGAAGCACTTACAGCAAATTGAGAAAAGCGATCCATTCTGCGAGCGTCTTTGCGAGGTAAATAATCATCGCAATTAAAGTCTTTTACCTCTCCCGCTATTTGGCTATCATATGAACTGGCATCAAATCTCTTAATGGTATCAATTCCCGATTCTCCATTAATCAGGGCTTGCCAAAATTTTTCTTTTCCAATTCCTATTGGGCTAACTACCCCAATTCCGGTAACCAAGACTCTTCTATCCAAAGTTGAAACCTCCCTTACCATCGAATAAGAGCTGAACCCCAAGTCAAGCCTGCACCAAAACCAACTAACAATATAATGTCTCCTTCCTGGATTCGATTTTCTTGAACTGCTTCAAAGAGTGCCAAAGGTATCGAGGCAGAGGAAGTGTTTGCATATTTATGAATGTTTACAAAGATACGATCTTCGACAATGCCAAGACGTTTCGCAGCTGATTTGATGATCCTTATATTAGCCTGATGGGGGATAAATAAATTGACATCTTCAATCTTTATCTTCCCCTTTTCTAAAACTTTCAGCGAAGCCTCTTCCATAATTTTTACGGCAAATTTAAAGACTTCATTTCCTGCCATTTTTATATAATGGAGTCGATTTTGAACGGTATCAATTGAGGCTGGCATACGGGAAATACCGGCTGGAACTTCAATATAGTTAGCTCCTCCTCCATCAGCACCTAAATGGGTTGAAATAATACCCGGTTTTTCTCCCAGACCTAACACAGCTGCTCCGGCTCCATCACCAAATAGCACACAGGTCGCTCTATCTTCCCAATCGAGAATTTTCGATAAAGTTTCGGCTCCAACCACTAAAGCGAAATTCCCACCCCCGGCGGAAAGATACTTTTCTGCAATGGAAAGAGCATAAACAAAACTAGTACAGCCAGCTTCCAGGTCAAAACAAGCAGCTTTTTCTGCACCCAATTCACGTTGGAGAATACAGGCCGTCGCTGGGAAAAGCATATCGGGAGTGACAGTAGCAACTATAATCAAATCAAGGTCAGATGATTTTACCTGGGCTTTTTTCAGAGCTATTCGTGCCGCTTCAATTGCCAACATAGATGTGGTTTCATTTTCCGAAGCAATTCTCCGCTCTCGTATGCCGCTTCGACTGACGATCCATTCATCACTGGTGTCTACTATTTTTTCCAAATCAAAATTGGTTATAACTTTTTGGGGAACACCTGCTCCAACTCCCAGTATTTTCACCGGTCGATTATTCAAATCACTTCCTCCTTCTTTTCAACGAGTGAAAAACCTATTTCTCCCTCGGCTACTATAGTTTCATTGACCTTCGCTATGCAGTTTAACTTACCCATTCTCTTACGAATCTTAAGAAGCTCTACCTTAATAATTAATTGGTCGCCCGGGACAACCGGTTTTCTAATTTTCACCCTAT
>NZ_DAOLQM010000309.1:0-2332 GCF_035418125.1 Atribacter sp.
AGGGGAATTGTTGAATTCATTCCCCCATTGAGGGGGGTTAGGGGGGTGTGCCTTTCATCGGTCATCCTAAGTCCTATTGTCTTTTTCTTTTTCTCCCCCTCACCCTCTCGCGCCCTCTCCCCCTCAGTATTTAAGGACGTGAGGATCTCATCTGGCGCCACCGGCGTCATCCTGAGGCTTCGCTTTATGAAGCCGTGAGGATCTCATCTTTTGATTTTTTCATTTTTCCTCTCCTTTGGATAAGGTTAGATAGAAATGTCTTCGATTATTTAAAAAAGTATATTAGTATTTTCATTGCTACCTCGTGCTACTATAGAATAAGTGTTTCAAGATTTTAAATTTACACAAAACCCAAAAAAAAGATACAATATCAATAGATCCAAATTAAACCAAAAAGAAGAAAGGATAAATTTAACCTTGATACACACCGATTATCGCTTAATAAAAACAATTGATGATATTCAACCACTTTTATCATCTTTAAATGAAAACATAATCTTTGCAATTGATACCGAAACTACTGGACTTGATCCTTTTCAAAACCGAGTTCGGTTGATCCAAATTGCATCTCCAAACCAACCAGTAATTTTGGTTGATCTTTGGAAAGCATCTCATGAAATTATTTCCTCTTTAAACAAAATCCTTACTTCACCAGCTCTTAAAATTTTTCACAACGCTAAGTTTGATCTGAAGTTTTTGTTAAAATCCGGGTTTATTGTGCATGGTCCTTATTTTGATACCATGTTAGCCGCACAAGTTTTATCAGCTGGTCAAAAAAGCCAGGGTTTTAAGCTGTCTGACTTGGCTCGTGAGGAATTAAATATTGACCTTCCTAAAGAATTACAAAGCAGCGATTGGGGTAACGACTTAAGTGATGAACAATTAAATTACGCGACTCGTGATGCTCAGGTGTTGCTGGAAATTTATCCAAGCCTTCTTTCGAAACTGGAAAACTCAAACTTATCTGCTACAGCCAAATTAGAATTTGAGTGTCTCCCAGCCGTTGTAGATATGGAACTCAGTGGAATGCTACTTCATACCGAAAAATGGGGAAAATTGACCCAAGAACTGGAAAAAAATCAAAGCGATTTAACAGCAACTCTCCGCCAAAGACTTAGTGAAGGATTTAAGAGAATCCCCCAGCTTCCATTTATGGATAATCAAATCACTGAACCACCGCTTCTTAACTTAGATAGCCCTAAACAAATGTTGGAAGCCTTGCAACAGTTGGGTATTCCTTTAAAAACCACCTCGCATGAAGAATTATCTCAATTAAGCCGTCAATTTCCAGTCATTCAAGCTCTAATTGATTATCGTAAAGTAACCAAAGTACTCCAATCATTTGCCAGCGCTCTCCCCAAGTATATCCATCCAGTAACCAGTCGAATTCACCCTGATTACTGGCAAATTGGAACTGCTACCGGACGCTTTTCTTGTCGAAATCCCAATCTCCAACAAATCCCTCGAGATCAGATTTTTCGAGAATGTTTTATTCCAGCTGCAGGAAATATCTTAATAATTGGTGATTACTCTCAGGTCGAACTTCGTGTTGCTGCTGAAATAAGCCACGATCAAAGAATGATCGATGCTTTTCAACAAAACCAAGATATTCATTGTTTGACTGCTTCCCTTTTAATTGGAAAAGATATCGATAAAGTTACCAAAGAGGAAAGACAAGCCGCAAAAGCAGTGAACTTTGGTCTCTTATATGCCATGGGAGCTCGAGGCTTAAAGCTCTATGCTCAAAATTCTTATGGTGTCGAGATGACCGATCAACAGGCAGTTAATTTCCGTAAACGTTTCTTTGAAATTTATCAAGGCATAGCTTCCTGGCAAAAAGAACTCAGTAATAGTCGTCTTAAAGAAATTCGAACTCTTAATGGACGATTACGACTATGGGAGGAACGACCCCGAATCACTGAACTCTTTAATACTCCAATCCAAGGAACGGCTGCCGATATAGTGAAACAGGCTATGGCTATGTCTTTCCCTTATTTGAATAGCAAGGATATTCATCTCATTGGAACCGTCCACGATGAAATTCTACTTGAATCTCCACAAGAAAAAGGCCAAGAAATTTCTCATTTTTTAAAAGAAACAATGATTAAAGCAGGGAAGAAATTTATCCAACATGTACCCATAGAAGTAGATGTTGTTATCGCAAAAAATTGGTCTGAAAAGTAAAATTTTTAAAGTTTTAAAAAGGAGAAGGAAATGTCGATTTGTGAACATATTGAGTTTCAATGCCCCAGCTGCAATTCATCACAAACCATTGAAATTTGGAGATCAATTAATACTCAGGAAAACCCTGAATTGAAAAAAGAGCTTTTTG
>NZ_DAOLQM010000310.1:0-2327 GCF_035418125.1 Atribacter sp.
TTTGGTGCGCCCGAAAGGAGTCGAACCTTCAACCTGCGGTTTAGGAAACCGCTGCTCTATCCTTTGAGCCACGGGCGCACAGAAAGACATGACTATTCTATACAAACTCTTTGATTTCTTCAACTATCTTTTCTAAAGAAGGAACACTGGAGAACCATTCTCTTCCAGTGAGGTCTATGGCAATTCTCTGATAAATCCAGCCGATTGCCTGGAGAAGCTTCTTGGGTAATGGTTGTGGTTTACTTTTTATATAATATTTCCACCCAACTGAATAATGAGATTTCATCTGGCTTACTTCTTCATACCATGATGTTTTTCGATAAAATTCTCGAGCGACCTCCTTACTGAGGTGAATTCCCTTCCAGGTAAAACGACACTCATCAGGAGTCCCTAAAACATCGACAAACATCAACTTTCTTTCCGGATCGAATGCCAACTCAATTTTTCCATCCTCATTTTCTAAACCACCTTTTTTTACTTCATTGGTTATCAATTCGTCAGCAAATGTTAATGTTTTTTTGATATGATTAATATCCTCATTATTAATTATGTTAAGATTAAGTACTTGGTCCCAGGAAAGATATCGATCTTGTTCTTCGAGTTTGGTTGATACATCTAAAATCGGAGAGAGCAATTTTTCATCTGGCATTGGCATTTTTTCCAAACCATAGTCTCTTAAATTAATTACTCCTCTTTCCACTCTTTTCCGAAAACTCGCTCCACTTGGAATGGAATTCCGGTATATGAACTCAAAAGGGATGAGAAAGTTTTCATAATCATGGTGATAAACACCGTAATCATAGGTATTACCACTTTGTGGGGGATGAATTACCTGGACGAGCGAGACATGCATAACAGAAGAAGGACCGGAGAGCTGAGACAGTTTTTTTATTTGCCCTTTTTCTTCCAATCCTCGATAGTGGGTCAGGTACCCCAAATCAGCCAGTTTTTCAAAAAAGTATGCTCCAATTAAGCATAAAGCTTCACCCTTGTGAAGAATGTGGTCGGGCATTTCTCCCCAATCAAACACCGAATAACGATTAGAAAAGATAAATTTCCCTTGTCCCATGATATTTTCACGAGGTGAAGTTTGAACAAAAAGGTCTTTCACGCTTCCCATGGATATTTCTCCTTTCGGTTTGGGATCGCTGTTTTTCATTCTGTTATTAGGATTATTATATCTGATTCTGTTGATTTATAGAGATTTGATTTATAAACCTCAAGGATAGGTTTATTGAAAGACGCCTTCCCCCATTACTGAGCTCTACCTCTCTGAGGTGTAGAATTTCAAGGTGTAATTTTAAATATTTTATCGAATCCAGATTTATCAAGCCAGCAAGTGGGTTTACAACATAGAATTCATGATACAATAAAATTGAAATGTTGATTTTTTCCTGGAAAGGAGAGATTTATTTGGATTTAGTTTTGGGCATGAAAGATACCCATCCCCAGGAAGTTCTTAAAAAAAGAGAAATTGAATTCAAACTCCGACATCTATTCAGCTCCTGGGGTTTTGAAGAAGTTGAAACTCCTACACTTGAATATTATGCCACCTTACAGAAAGTTATAGGTGATGAATTAAAAGAACGGCTTTTCCAATTCATTAATCGCGAAGGAAAATTAGTCTGTCTTCGTCCGGATTTCACGACTTCGATAGCTCGAAAATACAGCAGTGATTTAATTATTGAAAATAAAACTATTCGAGTTTTTTACGATGGAAAAATTTTCCGCTACCCTTCTTCTCCCCTTCGTACCGAGAGCGAACTCACTCAAATGGGATTGGAAAATATCGGTGACAATTCACCAGCCGTAGATGCCGAAGTAATTGCTTTGGCAATTATCGCCTTGCAAGAAGCCGGCATCCGTGATTTCTCCGTAGATATTGGTCATGTCGGTTTTTTCCGAGGAATACTTAATGCTTCAGGGTATTCATCTACTTTACAACAACAATTAAAAACTATTGTAAAAACTAAAGATTTTATTGCACTGAAGAATTTTTTAGAAAAAAATCCACCAACAGAACCCATGTTAGTTTCACTTCTACTTGATTTTCCTTTTCTTCGAGGGAAAAAAGAATTCCTAAATGATATTAATGATAGATTTCCGAGGAATCATCAATTCAATAACGCCTTGGAAAGAATACGAAAAGTTTGTGATATTTTGTCCGATTATGGATTAGAGCAAAATATTTGGGTTAATTTAGGTCTCATCCGGGATTTTGATTACTATTCTGGAATGATTTTCGAAGGCTTCTCAGCTTTTTCCGGATCTCCGCTTTTAGCTGGTGGTCGTTATGATGAATTATTTGGTATTTTTGGTCAAGATCG
>NZ_DAOLQM010000311.1:0-2291 GCF_035418125.1 Atribacter sp.
TTCCCCAAGTTGGCCAACGCATCGGAACCATAGTGATTAATTTGTCTTTTTTTTCAACTACTTGAATTATTTCATTAAAAGATTTCTCCCTGACCATCATTTCAGCACGAAGCCATGAAAGATTATCTTCTATACTTTTCGCTTTATTATAAAACTCAGGATCAATGGTTGATCGAAGCGAAGGAGCAGAAACAGGAACTCCTGAAAACGACATATAATTTGGCCCACCCATTCCAAAGGGAAAGCTATCCAGATTGGGATTAAGAAACATTTGTACCGGAACGTATAATTCGTTCGATGCTGCAGAAAAACCCAGATCTATCCCAAACTTTTTTAATTGTGATTGTAAATCTTTTTCTAACAAGCTCCTTACCTTTTGGTCTAATTCACGTAGCTGGTTCATTTCTTGAATAACTTGATCAGCCTTTTTGGATAATTCCTCTAATTTTTGTTCCTGTTCTTTCTTCTTGATCTCCAGGGAAGCTAATTCACTTTTAGTGTCTTGTAAATGAATAAACATATTCCCCAATTCGTATTTAATTCTACTGTTATACCAAAGAATCCCACCCACACCAAATCCAACCCCCAAAATAACCAACAATAAGCCCATAAGAATAGTTTTCCATCGGAGGTTAATTTTTTTCATTTGTCCCTTCAAGGGATTGATCCAAAATACCGTTAAGTCTTTTGGCTCTTTTGAAGGCATACACCCACCTCTAAAATGGTTCTTCCTTACCGGTTATTAAATTATAAATGCGATGGAGGTCTTCATCCCCATAATATTCTATGGTTATTCGTTTTTTCACTATTTTCACTTTGGTTGCCAAATATTTCATCAAACTCTCTTCAATGAAAGTAATTTCGGTTTCTTGTTGTTCATTTGTAATTATTTTTTTCTCTTTATAATTTATAGAAGGATTAGGTTCTTCAGTTTTTGCTTTTATGTTACGAATTACTTCTTCAATATCACGAACAGAAAGATTTTCTCGGATGATTTTTCCTGATAGTTGAATTTTTAAATCCTGACTTTCAATGGCAAGTAATGCTCGAGCATGGCCAAATGAAATATCGTTGTTTTCAAGCATTTTTTGTATTTCTTGGGGTAAGTCAAGAAGGCGGAGCACATTAGCGATGGTGGGTCTCTTTTTCCCCAGTCTTTTTGAAATATCCTCTTGAGTTAGCTCAAAATTAAGCATCAATCGTTGAATTCCCTTAGCTAAGTCTAAGGGGTTTAAATCTTCCCTCTGTAAGTTCTCAATTAAAGCAATTTCTAATCTTTTTTGTTCATTTACTTCTTCAACTATAACAGGAATTGTTGGCAAACCAGCTTTTTGTGCTGCTCTCCATCTTCTCTCTCCTGCAACTATTTCATATCCTGTCCCATCGGTTCGTACAATAATTGGTTGTAGAACACCATGAATACGAATCGACTGAGCAAGCTCTTCTAAGCTCTCATCGTTTATTTGAAGTCGGGGTTGGAGAGGATTACTATGAATAAGTTGAATATCAATTTCTTGGATCGACCGTGCACCAAGATTTCCAACTCCAGGGATTAGAGCATCAAGCCCTTTACCAAGACTTTTTCTTGCCATCTCTTGCTAACACTTCCTTGGCTAAGTTAAGATATGCTTCGGCACCAGTTGAGTAACGATCATAGGTAATCACCGGTTGCCCAAAACTTGGAGCTTCACTTAATCGAACATTTCTTGGGATTATAGTTTTAAACACTTTATCTCCAAAAACTCTTTGTATCTCTTGAGCTACTTGCTGAGATAAGTTAGTTCTCACATCATACATCGTTAATAAAACCCCAAAAATTTCAAGCTGAGGGTTGAGCAAATTTTTCACTGCATTAAGAGTGTTTAAAAGCTGCCCCAAGCCTTCCAAAGCATAGTACTCGCACTGAATTGGGATTAACATAGAGCTCGCACAACATAATGCATTAATTGTTAGCAAGCCAAGAGAGGGTGGACAATCAACTAAAATATAATCATAATCATTAATAACCTCTTTTAGTGTTTCTTTTAAACGGAATTCCCTCCCTATAACCGAAACTAATTCTACTTCTGCACCGGCAAGCCTTATGGTTGTAGGTAGTAACCACAAATTTGAAATCGATGACGTTTGTATTACATCATTTAATGAATATTCAGACTCAGTCGGTATTAATAAATCATATAAACATCTTTTAAGAACTGAACGATTAACTCCCAAGCCACTGGTAGCATTCCCCTGGGGGTCAGAGTCAACCAACAATATTTTTAGACCCATTTGTGCTAAACATGAGCCTA
>NZ_DAOLQM010000312.1:0-2288 GCF_035418125.1 Atribacter sp.
CGGCTCACTCTTCACGGATTTTGGCAGTGTGATTGCCAGATAGCTTTGCTCCTTGTAGTGACGGATTTAAGTTCCGATGAATTCTCTCAAGATTGAATTGGATGGTACAAAAGAAGATTGAAGAGGAATGAAGTTATTTAAAAAGGCATAGAGTCGATAAGCCTCTAAGTAGGTTTCATTTTCAGGAGTGATTGCCCGGAGAAGCGGTTCGGCATATTGGCGAAGAATGCTTAATTCATAAATAAGTGATGAATTGAAAAAAATATCGGCATCTTCTTGATAAGGAAAGATGTATTTTTCTTCTCCGGCATGAACATGTAGCCAGGTTTTAAAGACTTCCTCAGTGGTGCTTCCCCGAAATTGACTGTCTCTAACCAAACGGCGAATAAGCCGGCAATCAGTGGTCGACATTCGGTTGTGATTATCAATATTGAGCTGGGTAATGGCGCTGGCGTAAATCTTGAATTTTCTTTCTTCAGGGATGTTTTTACTGAGCAAAGGATTGAGGGCGTGAAGTCCTTCGATGATGATAATGCCATCGTGACCCAATTGCATCTTAGCTCCCTGGGGTTCCCGGCTTCCGGTAATAAAATTGTAGCGAGGAATTTCAACTTCCTTTCCATCGATGAGTTCTTCAATTTGCTGTTCAAAAAGCTCGAGGTCAAGAGCTTCCGGGCGCTCGTAGTATTGATTATCCCAGGTTTTAATATCTTTTTTGGAGATAAAGTAATCGTCAAGAGAAATGGTCTCCGGTTTCCAACCATTCACTCTTAACTGAATATACAAACGCCGGGCAAAAGTGGTTTTCCCTGAAGAGGAAGGACCGGCGATAAAGACTGTCTTCAGACTTCCTCTTTTTTGAGTGATGAGGTCGGCGATTTGGGCGATTTTTTTCTCATGGAAAGCCTCGGTCATCGAGACAATTTCTCGACCTTGGCCGTGAACGATCGATTCATTTAAATCTCCGACATTTTTAATCTCCATGATTTTTGCCCACTGACCGGCTTCCTGGAAAGTGGTAAATAATTTGGGACGAAAAACGTAGGTGGGGAGACGTTCGGGATCGGTCGCCCGAGGGTATTGAAGGAAAAAGCCAGGTGGAACCAAAACAAATCCATAATTTTTTATATAGCCGGTTGATGGGCAAAGAGGCCCATAGTAATAATCATAATATTTGTTAAGGCGGTAAAGAGTTATTGCTGTTGTGCGCCAATAGCGGAAAAGCCGATTGAGGTCTTCTCGATTTTGTCGATGAAAAATATTTTTTGCCTTATCCCAGTCGACTATTTCTCTTTCAAAAGAGAGATTCAATCGGGCTAATTCTTGCATTTTTTGATTGATATTATCTAAGTGTTCGGTAGTCAAATTTCCAATTCCTGTTATTTCACAAAATAAACCATCACTCATGGAATGAAGAACATGAAGATGGGCTTCAGGATAAAGGGTGTTAATGCTGTAGCTGAGCATAAACAGTAAACTGCGAAGATAGGTACGATGTCCTTCAGGTTGGGAGAAATCCAAGAAGCAAATATCACTTGGTTTAGTAACTTTGGTGTTGAGGTCAACTATTTCTCCATTTAAGCGGGCTGCCATAAAATTTTGGTAAGTATCGGGAAAAGACTTGTGGGCGATTTCGAGGATAGTCATACCCGGAGTGATATTTAAATTTTGTTGATTATTGATGGTAATCGAACACGGGGATGCTTTCATCTCAATCACCGCCAAAGATATAATTTTTTCTAATTGATTCATATTGTACTCAGTCTTGACTACTCTGTAAAATCTGATTAATAGGATCATCACAAATGCTGGATTTGTGTTATTGCCAGAAAGTAAAATAACTATCTAAAACTGTCATTGCGAGGAATCCAACCGTTCTTTGGTTGAACGACGTGGCTATCTCATTTAGCCATTTTGTTACTTTAATGAGTCCGGTGTCTTTTACCAGACATTATAGGGTCACATCTGACACCACAGGTGTCACATCCTGAGGCTTTGTATTCAGAAGTCGTGAGGATCTCATCTTTTATTCGTATTTCTTTAGCCTTTTCTCAGGATAACGAGGGAAAATCGAAAGACACCCTCCCCGCCACAAAAGTGGCACCCCTCCAAGGAGGGGAATTGTTGAATTCATTCTTTCTCATTTTTATTTGATCACTTATTACTCAATATTATGTTCCCAGGATAAACCCTCATGCCATTTGGTGATACCGGATAGAAATGAAAACCTAAGATTCGACATGCCATGGTAAGGTGATACATTAAACGGGTACAATGAATTGTGCCCC
>NZ_DAOLQM010000313.1:0-2244 GCF_035418125.1 Atribacter sp.
TATTTATCAACAGCAAAATGCATGGTTATGGCATTTTCTATTGGAATATCCATATCCAGCAAATTACAGGTTGCGATAACCAAACCATTCTTCTTACCAACTTTTTCCACCAAATCTTTAATGGCTTGATCAACATCATAAGGGGATCCAAAGGGAAGAAGCTCACTAATATCGATATTGCCGATCAGACAAAGTCGATCGCCACACTTTTCTTTAATTTGGCAAATATCATTACCAGCTGTTGGCTGAAGAGAATGAAGACCATCAATTTCACAATCCAAAAGCATATCAAGGGTATAATTCTGATTTCCACAACCATGAAGCACCACTGGTTTTCCTAAATCATGAATTTTTCTGACCACATCCTTCATAAAAGAGAAGTCCATTTCCCAAAGGTCTTTAGGGGATATAAAAGGACCGGTATTATAGGCAAAATCGTTGGAAAGCCAGACACAATCGGCACCTTCCTGAATCACTTTTTTGGCCAAGTTAAAGACATGATCAAAAAAACGAGCCGTAAAATCAAGTAATTCTCTACGGTGTTCATAGAGATAAAACATATAATTATTAAAACCCATAAACTGATTGATTTTAAAAAAACCGGTTTCAATTTGAACCACGACAAAAAAATCGGACTTATGAACCCATTTGTGGAGATTGTCATATTTAAAATCATCAATAGTTGGAAATTGATAGGTTTTTAAGTCTTCAGGTTTTTCAACCGGTTTTTTAAGTATTTCATAAGTAAAAGGGGTAGAAATAGCTTCCATGCCCCAAACATCCCTATAAATAGGATATCCTTCTTTCGATTCATCAATTTTAATCCAAGGTTCGCGAGGAAAGACATGAATAAAATCAAATCCTAAAAATTCTCGAGCTTTTTTGTGGCATTCAAACTGAAAATCACTCAATTCTTCAGTCATCCACCGTACTAGTGCATTTTCTTCAGCTTTCGGCATTTTTACCTTCAATATTTTTTGAATTAAAACATCGTGAAGCATTTGTTCTCCATGAGGGATACGGTCAACTGGTTGGCATTTGAGGGCGGCTAGCATTCTTTCCTTGTGATTCATGTTATTTATTCCCTCCTCCTATAATTTATTATTCATTTACCTGGTTGACTGACGAACCACTACTTGAGTATCTACAGTTTTTTTCCATATACATTTTTGTTCAGGATTCTCTCTATACAAAATCCTTTGATAAAGCAAATCAACACTTTTTACTGCTAACTCTTCAATTGGTATATGAACAGTTGTCAATGGAACACCGGCTACCGAAGCAAAACTAATATCATCAAAACCGGCTAAACCAATATTTTCCGGAACTTTTATCTTTAATTCTCTTAAAGCCCTTAATACACCAAAAGCCATATAATCATTAACACAAAGAATAACATCATAAGCAGGATGTTTTTTATTAAATATTTCTAAAGTACTTGTATATCCACCTTCGATATCTGGGTGAGTTTCTACGATGTCGGTTTCCAATACTAGATAACCATTTTCAAGCATAGCCTTTTGAAATCCATCAATTCTTCTTTTAAAGGTTACTGCCGCTTTCAGCCCGGAAAGGAAAAGAAATCTTTTGTAACCTCTCTGGATTAAATATCGAGTAAGTTTGTAAATACCCTTTTCTAACTCAACATCAACTATTGGTAGATTTACTCCCTCAAAGCCACCACCAATTAATACTGTAGGGATCTCCCTTCTAATAAGTTCATAAAAAGTAGATAGATTGAAATTGATGATATCAGCGGTGTGGATCAGAACGCCGTCAACCTTTTGAGAAATAAAGTCCTTAAGAACCTCTTCCTCAATGAGTGCCTCGCCCTCAGTAATTCCAAGATTCATCCGATAACTCTTTTTTCGAAGTTCTTTTTGAATAAAGTGGGTGAGTGAGGCATGGTAGGGATTGATGATTTCCGCCATCAATATACCAATGATTCCTGTTCTTTGGGCGGTTAAGTTTTTTGCTAAACTATTAGGTATATAACCCAATACTTGGGCGGCTTGTAAGACTTTTTGACGGGTATTAGGATTCACCCGTTTTCGACTGTTTAGCGCTAAGGAAGCTGTAGAGGGAGCTACGCCAGCTAACCGAGCAACATCTCGAATAGTTGTCATTCTTTACCTCTGTCGAACCGTTTTGACATTTTTATTTTAATTAAAAAAGTACTTTAATGTCAAGCTATTTCCCAATTTATTATAAATATATTTAGAAACGATTCAATTTGAAATAAAA
>NZ_DAOLQM010000314.1:0-2212 GCF_035418125.1 Atribacter sp.
CACAATATGGAACATGCCAATCAGAGGTTATGATACAGTCTCCGTAAATATTCACTCTTTGAGGAAGTTTAATTTCCTCCGCCCATTCAAAGGTTTTTCTTTCAAACCGTTTGACGTTTAATTTTTCAAGCTTGCGAGTTATTGACTTTCGAGTTCTTCCGAGTTTATTGCTGATATCTTCTACGTTATACCCGTCTTTATAAAGCGTGATGAGTTGAGTAATTTCATCACCGTTCCAAGTTTTTAGTGTCATCACTCCTCCTCATATGTCGTATTTCACTTATTCTGGGAATTTCAGCAGTTGTTGAAACTGGTGGAGGTGAGGAGGAATTGAACCTCCTGTTCCTCTCGCCATAAGCGGAGCTTCCCATACACCCCCATTTTTGGAGCCACCGGAAGGACTCGAACCCTCAACTTTTTGTTTACAAAACAAATTCCCTACCATTTAGGAGACGGTGGCATTGCAGGGAAGCAAACCAAGGACTCACCCTTGCTCTGGTTCCCTGCCTGGTGATTAGATCCTACCCTCTCATTCGAGAGATCGGATCAGCTTGCCGAAGGTTGGAGTTGAACCAACTGGGGAGCCAACTTGGTGTGGTTAGCACCTACCGCACTTTTACAGGATGACCAATCCTAACCGGATATCATTGGCTCAAATACCCCTTATTCCGGCGGCGCATACCCTGCGCTTCTTCGGCATAGTTTCCCAACATCACGATCCTTGGTAGCTTTCGCTCTAAGGGTAATGTTGGGGATCATAAAATTAACCAGTTCTTTTCCTCTAACAACCATTTATTTTTCTTGTTCAAAAGGAGACTGGTTAAATTATTTTTCTTTTTCTTCTTACTGGTCGATTGTTTTTAAACCTTTCCCAACCTTCTCGACCTGCAACGTCTGCTGAGGTTCCATATAAACTACAGAGTCGATTAAACCTTTTATTGCTCTTATTCCATTCTGTATCAAGTTTTACTATTTCACTATATATTGTTTTTGCCCTTTCAATAACTTCTTCTTCTTTCCACAAAGGGTTATCTTTTCTCACAGCAAACACAACTTGTTTAAACGAATATGAAGGAGTTAGTTTTTCCATTAAATTCCCTCCTATATATTCACTGACATTTTCAGACCATTTTGTCAGGGTATACAGTTTAAAAAGTTAAATATTTTTTTAAAAATTGAATTTAATTGTTCTGATACTGTTTGTTTTGTTATTTTTAACTGCTCCGCTATTTGTTCCTGAGTATATTCCAGCATATACAGCCTTAATATTTTCTTTTGTTTAACCGTTAGCTCTACGCCTTCAATTGCCCTTATAAAATCTAAATATTCAACCTGTTTATCATCTTCAAAAAACCAACTATGAGACGCATTTAACAAATGCTTCCCTTTTCCGGTAAGTTTTCGATAGCACTTAATACAGCAAGGATGATTATCTAAGGTTGTATAAATCTGTAACAACAGAAAATCTTCTTTTAATTTTCTTTCTTCAATATCTTTTTGTTTTTGAGTAATAGCACTTAAAATAACATCAATCTGTTTAAAAGCATCAGGTTGGCAATACCAGCAATAATACCTTCCTAACTCCTTATAAGTTAAAGATGGAGTAGAACCCATAAGTTTTTCACGTTGTCTTAAAACTCCTCCGTTCAAATATTTTTTGATTTCTTCAATGGAGTATTCAACCATTATCGTTCCTCGTAAGTTCTAACAACGTTATCCCAATCTACAAAATCCCAACTCTCGTCATCTATTCTTCCTAAGTTTTCTCCTGCTGAATTGTCCCATAACCTACGGGTTAACCTCATTCCATGTCCCCTATAATATGGGCTAATTAAAAACTCAGTTTTGCATGAATTACATCGCAGTCTTTTTACAAAGCCAACATCGGTATCCTTTAAATTAATTTCTACCAAATTAATTTTGCAATATACGCATTTCTCGACCATTCGTTTACCTCCTTTTAAAATAAAAAAGCTGTCGATAGTAGAGATAAAACCTCCACCGACCGACAGCGCCGAATAACGGTTCCTGATTGGTCGATAAAACCTTTAATTTTCTTTTATTTCAATCCGCTTGACAATCTCCTTTTTAACCAGCCTTCCACAATGGAAAATATATCTAATTTCCCCAAATTCTAAATGTTCGTCTTTGGCTACCCTTTGCACTTCGTCTTTTTCTTGGTCTTCCAATGTATCACCTCCTATTAATCCAA
>NZ_DAOLQM010000315.1:0-2202 GCF_035418125.1 Atribacter sp.
TTCTCATCGTCCTTGTCAGCAAATTTTTAAAGATTGGTTTCCTCAGTTAATAAAGTGTTCCAAAAGAGTTTTAAACCCAATTATTACGATTGCTATTCCACCAACAACTTCTGGTTTCGAAATATATTTTCTTCCCACCCGATGGCCAAAGGTTACTCCCACAAATGTCATTATTGAAGCAACTATACCGATAACAATCGCGGGTAAAAGAATCCCATCCTTTAGCAATGCGAAAGAAAAACCGACAGCTAAGGCATCAATACTGGTAGCAATCGAAGCTATCAGCAAGGGGATCCCCCGGCTAATATCAACCATAGTTTCATTATCGTCCTTGCTCAGAGCTTCATAAATCATTTTTCCACCAACAAAGCTCAATACCGCAAAAACAATCCAATGATCAATAGATTCAGTAAATCGGGCCACTCTAAGCCCCGCATAAAAACCAGCCAGAGGCATAAAAAACTGGAAGAGACCAAAAGACAGAGATAAACGAAATCTTGTATTGAAGGTACATACTTTCTGACACATTCCAAAAGCTACCGCCAACGAAAATGCATCTAGGCCAAGTCCAAAAGCAATTACCAATATTTCAAACACATTTTCTGCCTCGTATCGTGCGTGATTTCAATTCCTTTTTTTATATAATTGCGAGAATTATAACGAAAAGTCGAGATGAAAAAAAGAGCTTGGAAAAATTTTTTTTTGTGTGAAAAAAGTCGGTGTGACAAAGCATTAAAAATAGCTGAGTATTGTTTATCTTACTGAAAAAATATAAGATAAAAATATGAAGAAAATTATAAAATTGATTACTTTTATTGGTATATTCATCATTCTTGTGAATATTTTATCGTCTTATATCTATGAAGAGAACATTAAAATTAAATTGGGAAATGAAAGCCTTTTTGAAAGACATTTCGACCTCATTAAAGGAAAGCGGATTGGATTAATAACCAACCATACCGGGTTGAATAGCCGATTTCAATCAACTGCAGAACTTTTAGCGAATAATCATCAAACCAATTTGGTAGCTTTATTTGCTTCCGAACATGGATTGGACGGCAAGGCCAAAGCCGGTGAATACGTTGAATCCTACCTTCATGATCAATATAAAATTCCAGTTTACAGCTTGTACGGACCGACGAGGAAGCCAACTCCCAAGATGTTAGAAAACATCGACCTCCTCCTTTATGATATCCAAGACATTGGAGCTCGTACCTACACGTATATATCTACGCTTAATTATTGTATGTGGGCTGCCAAGGATAATGGTAAAACTGTCCTTGTTTTAGACCGTCCTAATCCTTTGGGAGGATTAATCGTTGATGGACCGGTTTCTGAAGAGGACTTTCGGTCCTTCATTGGCGTTGATATCCTTCCTATGGCACATGGTATGACTGTTGGTGAATTAGCGCGTTATTTTAATCGTCGTATTGGAGTGAGATTGATTGTTATACCTATGGATGGATATACACGGGATATGATGTTTCCGGATACTGGTCTTTATTGGATTCCCACTTCACCAATGATTCCTGATTTCCTTTCGGCTTTAGTATACATGGCGACTGGTTTGGGTGAAGGAACGGGAATTCGACAAGGTGATTATTTTAAATGGGTTGGAGGAAAAGGTATTAATTCCAGAATTTTCGCTCAAGAATTGAATCAAATTGGTCTACCAGGAGTTCAGTTTGTTCCTGAAACCAATGGAGAATTCGGGGGAGTTCGTCTTTTTATAACCAATATGAGAGCTTTTCAGCCTGCCTACACTGGCTTGTGTATTCTATCTTGTTCCCACAAATTAATTTCCTATTCAGTACCTAAAAATGAAAATGAGTTAACCATGTTCAATAAAATAATGGGGACAGCCCTAATTGGTAGGTTAATAGAAAATGATGTTTCCTATCAAGATTTAAAAAAAGCATACTGGGAACCTTTGGAAAACTTTAAAAAAGAGAGAGAAAAATATCTTATTTATCAATAACGATCCTGTAAATCCGCGGGCATGATAAATCAAGCCTCTACCAAAGATTTTAAAAAAGCCGTCATCCTGAGGCTTCGTTTTTGAAGCCGTGAGGATCTCATCTTTTATTCATATTTCATTATCATTTTCTCGGGATAACCATCAAAGATATAAAGGCACACCCCCCTAACCCCCCTCAATGGGGGAATGAATTCAACAATTCCCCTCCTTGGAGGGGTGCCGTT
>NZ_DAOLQM010000316.1:0-2161 GCF_035418125.1 Atribacter sp.
TTATTTTGTATTTCTTCAGGAGTACCCTGGGCAATCACCGAACCATAATCTAATACCTGAATAATACCGGCTAACCCCATCACAAAAGGCATTCGATGCTCAACGATAACCAGAGTGAGATGGAATCTCTCCTTAATTTGGAGAATAAGCCGGGCCAAATCTTCTGACTCCCCGGTATTC
Organism: Atribacter sp.; assembly: GCF_035418125.1. Lineage (NCBI taxonomy): Bacteria > Pseudomonadati > Atribacterota > Atribacteria > Atribacterales > Atribacteraceae > Atribacter > Atribacter sp. Next base: position 181 of record NZ_DAOLQM010000316.1, read on the forward strand.
ATTCCTGCCGATGGTTCGTCTAAAAGTACCACCTTTGGATCCGTCATCAAGGTTCGAGCAATATCTAATTTTCTTTGCAATCCATAAGGCAAATTGGTTGCCAGTTCATCCCTATATTGAGATAAACCAAAAATATCCAACATGGTATCAACTTTTTTTTGTACTTCCCTCTCGGAGCGAAAAAAACCCGGTAAATTGGAAAGCGAAGCAACAAAAGAATAATGTAAATGGATGTGGTTAGCAATTTTTAAATTCATCTCAACATTAAGTGATGGAAAAAGCCGAAGATTTTGGAAGGTTCGAGTTAAGCCAACCCGGGTTACCTGGTCGGGACGAAAATCAGTTATATCAATTTGATTAAAAACAATGCGACCTCGATTGGGTTTTAAAACCCCGCTTAAAAGATTAAAAATAGTTGTTTTTCCAGCACCGTTGGGGCCGATAAGTCCGTAAACCATTCCCAGGGGAAGTTCAAGGCGGTAATCACTAACTGCGGAAAGGCCCCCGAAATTTTTCCACAAATCAGTCACTTTCAAGATTGGATCAGGCATTTCTTTCTCCGTTCATAGATCTCTCTTTTTAGACTGCCGGGTTAAGACAATCTAAATTTCATTAAAAAAGGAAACGACGAAGGAAAGATAGAGCAAAACAAAAGCGGACTCATATCAATGAGTCCGCTTTTAGTAAAAATGCTATTTTGCAATGGTTGGATCGGACAAATATTCTGGAGCAATTTGTTTAACTGTAACAAACTTTCCATCTTTCACTTCAATGACCGAAACTGACTTATTTGGAATCTGACTGCCACCTTCATAGCTGATAGTTCCAGATACTCCCTGAAAATCTTTTATTTGGGCTAAACCTTCTGGAATCTTTTCCGGAGCATCACTTCCAACCAATTCAATTGCTTTTGCCATTAATTTCACTGCGTCATATCCTAATGCCGCAAAAGCATTCTCGGGTGGGTTTCCGTACATGGCCTGATAATCAGCCTTGAATTGCTGAATAATTGGGCTGGGATCTTCTAATGAAACGTGAGTAGCAAAAATGACACCTTCGGCAGCTTCTCCACCGGTTTCAACTAACAGTGGCGTGTCAAAACCATCTTCACCATACATTGGGATGGTAACTCCATTATCTCGCAATTGTTTGGCAATTAAACCACAATTATCAGGTATAGCACCGACATAGACAAAATCAACTTCGCCTCTATCTTGATATTCTTTTAAACGAGCGGACATGGCGGAAAAATCTTTCCAGGTTACTTCAAAGTAGTCTTCATAAACAACTTCACCACCATAGTGTTTTAAAGCATCGGCAAAGAAAGCACAGACAGCAACACTAAAATCAACCGCGGTATCTACCCAAACGACGCCTCTTTTCAACCCAAGGTCTTTCACTGCATATTCGGCAATTGCTGATGCTTGAGCATTATCTCCAAAACAAGCTAGCCAAGCCCCAAAACGTTCAGGAATACGAGGATGGGTAGCTCCTGGAGTCATAAAAGGAACTCCGTATTCTTTCGCCATCGAGGCGGCAATATTCACCCAATGGGTATCTCCATAACCGATTAAAGCTGATACTTTTTCGTTTTCAACCAGTCGAACAACGGCAGCACTGGTTTCTCCCTCATCTGCCTTAGTATCAATAACTTTCAAGTCTATCTGACGACCTAATACACCCCCAGCCTTATTAATTTGTTCTGCTGCCAATTTCGCACCATTGGCACTGGGGTTATCAATTGATGCCCAAGGACCGGTCAGATTCATAACAATTCCAATTTTTATTGGTTCTTGAGCAAAAACCATGGTTCCTGCCAACACAACGAATAACGCAAGCATTATAACAAGTAATCTTTTCATAAATAAACTGCCCTCCTCCAAAATATTATTTTTATTATTTATACCTTCAAGGACACTATTCGTCAATATTAAAATGACTCGCAAAGGAATTTGTTTCTCTTTTTGAGCATTTATTGATC
>NZ_DAOLQM010000317.1:0-2157 GCF_035418125.1 Atribacter sp.
ATAAAGGAAGATTGAGAAGATCAGAGTGAGGAGGTTGATATATTCTTAATAATGAGGATTTACAAAACAGATTTTTGAATGAAGCACAAAAAGGGAAGTTAAGGAATTAGAAAGTAACTTTGAATAATTAAAAAAGCTCCAAAGGAATGAAGTATAATATGAATTGGAGATTCCTTAAAGGAAGGAGAAGGTTATGAAATTTAAGGTTGTAATCACCTACGATCCAGAATTTAAAGGATATGTAGTGGATGTTCCCGAACTCCTCGGATGCATGAGCCAGGGTAAAACTCTTGATGAAGCCTTGAGCAATATAAAAGATGCCATTAGGGGATGGCTGGAAGTGGAAAAAAGACACGGAAGATTAAATTCTTTTGAGGAACACGAGGTGTTCTTAGGAGAGGTTACGATCTAAATGGGATTTCTCCCTCGTATGTCGGGTAAAGAAGTAGTAAAAATCTTCCAAAAGTTTGGTTATATTCTGGATCATCAAACTGGAAGTCATATGATTTTATATCATGAAGAAAGACCAACCCCATCAGTACCAAACCATAAAGAGTTGGCTCCAGGTTTACTTCAGGGATTAATTAGAAAGAGTGGTTTATCTGTTGATAAATTTTTAGATGCTAGACCATCGTAGAATTACTTTTTTGGTCGAACCATGAAAAGAGAACACCTTAGATCAAATGAATAAATATCTTCTATTTTTCCTCATTTTTGTCGATCGAAAATAAATTGTTTTTCCTTCTCCCATCAAAGGAGAAGGAACTTCTACTCCTCATTGCGAGACCTGGTTTTTTAAGGTCGTGGCAATCTCATTCCTAAAAGCAGTGAGAAGTGAGTCGTGAGTGGTGAGTTGAATAAAATTTAGGATTTTAGAACTTTTATAAGTGATTAAGCATAAAATGCTTCTCCCTTTGGATAAAGAAATATGGTTCGGGATTCGGTTTTTTTAAAGGGAGGAGAGGAGATTTATTATCGTACAAATATTTTCATTCTTATTTGGTGTTTTGACGCTACAGGAACGTCTATCTTAGGAGGGCAACTGGATAGCAACCTTCAACTTAAGATTAAAAGCTTCAAAAGTTAGGACTTAAAAACTTCACGAAGAGTAATTTTCGTAAATTAAAAAAATACCCTAATGCTTTGATTAAACCAAAATATCAAAAGCCAGAGATCAAATTCATACCTAAATATTTCAGCACCAGGCATCAATAAGCTTTTAAAGGTCGAAAACGAAATTTTTCATTGTCTACTACTACAAAATGACCTTTCAACCTACCTTCATATCGATCTATTAATTGGTTCAAGCGTGGCCACTTCAAATGACGCTCATGAACTTCGAAACGTAAAAAAACAATGCCATAAGCAGGTTTCTTTAACCGGTATACTAACTCCCCAAAATCTCTATCTTCAGTGATTAAGATCCTTTTTTCGTTAAAAGCCTTGAAAAGTATCTCATTATCGAGGGTGCCGGGCTTATATTGCCCAATATAAAGGACATCATGTCCTCCTAACCGTAGATACCGTACCAATTCTATGTTACAACACTCATCAACACAGAATTTCACAGTTGGTTACCTGAGGCAAAGATAATATCTTCCTGGCCGAGATAGTCGGCAGCAAACTCTTGTGCATCGAATATATTCTCAAGTTTTAAATGGGGATGATCTTGAAGAATCTCTTCAGGTGACATCCCTCCGGCTAATTTCCTCAAGATAAGCTCCACGGTGATTCGGGTTCCTTTAATAACCGGCTTTCCAAACATTATTTCCGGATTAATCTCAATCCTTTCATGTTTTTTCACTAAGTTGCCTCCCGCTGAAAAGTTCTATTCAATATTATAGTAAATAGTACATTATTTATAAAATCAAGCAATAATATATATTAAAGATCGCAATATATTACCTTGAAGAAAGCTATTCGAAAATATTTTTTAGAAGACAATTAACAGTGCTTCTGTAGTGCCTTTTAGGCGAAATCTCTTGGTCCATATCTTAAATGTGAATAAAAAACGACGGTTTTTCAACTTTAGTAATTCTTTTGAGGAAAAAGAGATTTTCTATCTTGGAAATAACTGAATGATTTTTTATTGGTAATTCATATTAAGCAACTAACCAGAATCTCATCCTGGGCTTTCACCCTCATCCTCACCTTCTC
>NZ_DAOLQM010000318.1:0-2135 GCF_035418125.1 Atribacter sp.
TAGAGAAAAACTCCAATTATGTCGACAATGGTAGTAATCACTGGCGTTGCCGATAAAGCAGGATCAAATTTTAATTTTTTGAGTAAAAGAGGAAGAATCATTCCTAATAAGTTAGAGACAAAAACCACTACCCAAATTGCCAATCCCACAATAATACCAATTATAACTGGTTCACGTAGCAGAACTACTCTAAAAAAACCAACCAATCCAAGCAATCCTCCCAAAAGACTTCCAATTAATGATTCTGTTATGATTATTTTAAAAATATTTCTTGAATCAACTTCGTTGAGAGCTATTCCTCGAACAATTATTGTAGTGGATTGACTTCCCACATTTCCCCCGGTATCAATTAATGCTGGTATGAAAAAAGAGAGCGATACGACTGTCTGAATGAGTGCCGATTGGTTTTGGATAACAAAGCTGGTTACCATTCCTCCTAGAAGCAGAGCTACTAACCAGAATAATCGATTCCGAACTTTTTGCATAATACTGGAATGGAGATATTCATCTTCAGTGGTTTGAATTGCAGCCAAACGATGGATATCTTCAGTGGCTTCTTCTTCGATGATATCAATAGCGTCATCAACTGTTACCACTCCCACTAAGCGTTGCTCATGGTCAACTACCGGGATGGATAATAAGTCATATTTTTGGATGGTCCGAGCAACCAATTCCTGATCGTCATCAGTTTTCACAAAAATGATATCGGTATTCATGATATCATCTACCGCTTTCTCTGGTGGGGAAAGAACCAGGTCTCGAAGGGTAACAGTGCCAATTAGATGTCGTTGATAATCGGTCACATATGCAGTATAAATCATATCTTCAGGGGGAGTAAGTTTTCGTATTCGCTCTAAAGCTTGGTCAATTGTATAATGCTCTTTTAAGTCGATATACCCCGGGTTCATAATTCGGCCGGCTGAATTTTCCCGGTAACCGAGGAGAATACTCGTCATGTTTCGTTGATCGGGATTTAAAAGAAAAAGTAACTTTTTGACCACCTTAGCCGGCAACTCATCAAATAGTTCCGTTCGGTCATCAGGTGACATAACATTTAATATTTCTGATACTTTATCATCAGTAAAACTATTGAGGAGGTTTTCTTGATGCTCAAAGTCTAGTTGCTCAAACACACCGATTGCCATATCCTTTTTTAATAAACGGAAAAGAACAACCTGGTTGTCTCGGTCAAAAAAGGTCATTAATTCTGCAACATCCGCTGGATGGAGATCGTTAATAAGCCCTTTTATTTCAAAAAATTTCTTCTTTTCCATCAGCTCATTGATTCTTTGTTGCAATTCTTCCATCTCGTTCATTGTTCCAGTAGGCATCCTGAGCACCTCCTTTAATTAATTTAATAAGTGAAAAAAGTAAAATAACTATTCTTATACCTATAATTAGAGGAATAAATAAATTTTGGTATTTCAATAGATAATAATATCTTCCTTGTCAAAATATATTATTTTTTTACCAAATTTATTTTTTATATTTTTATCTTCTTCTTGATCTTCGAGTTCTCCTCTTCTGGTTTTTATGTTGATGAATCAGCTGAAGTAATCCATATTTTGACTTTAAACCTGACTCATTAGGATTATCACGGTGAACCCTGGCCAATATTCTCAGAAGCTCTTGAAGGAGTATTTACGATCCCACCCTATCATTACTCGGGAGTCCCCTGGATAAAGATTTTTGGTTAATCAATTTGGTTAATTTCTTTGTCCATGGATATTTTTCAATATCCGAAGATATCACCATTTTGGTTTGATAATCGGGTAAAAAACCGAGGCTTTTAAAGCTAAAGAAACAGACCAATGGTTAAGCTTCGATATTATTGATTATCCCAAGATATCGAAGCAATTCTATCGAATATTATATCAGTAAAAATTGAAACCTTAAACCAAAAGTGGTTTATACTCCAATTGAATTTTTCTAGTTTTCCATGCCATTCGTTTGCACTAAATGAGGATAGAAATATAAACTCAGAAATCAACTTCTCCCCTTTATCCAAAGGGGGAGGATTAACAAAGATTGAGCTCATGAGATTGCCGCATCACTTCGTTCCTCGTATTCAGACTGTGTTACAAATCCTTTTTTCATCAAAAATATCTTGAAAGTGGAGAATAGAGTAATAAATT
>NZ_DAOLQM010000319.1:0-2123 GCF_035418125.1 Atribacter sp.
CGTCTTCCTCAAGAAAATTATCGTTTTCTTTTAGTTGACCTTCCAGGTCATGGCCAATCAACTGCTGAACGGATGGGGAAATACTCTCATCGTCATCTTGCTCAGCAGCTTATCGAGTTTCTCGATACTCTTTCAATCAAAAAAGTTATCATTATCGGCCATTCTTTAGGTGGAAACCTTGCTCTTCGAATGGCTCTTCTTCATCCCGAAAGAGTACAAGCTCTATTTCTCATCAGTCCCGCGGTATTTTCGGTTCATGGAGTCCCCTTGTCAAGTTTAATTTTTGCCAATCCTCTATTGAGAACTGGTATTATTTCGATTGCTAATAAGACACTGCGGTCAGAAATTAAACTGACAAAGACCCTCCAGGATGCAGTTTTTGATAAGAATATAATCGACCAAGATCTATTCAATCGAATAGCCGACCCAATTCTTCGAAATCCAAAAAGTGGCTTAGCTCTCTACTACTATTTACGAGATTCTTCTCGAAATCATGTTTTCCCTAATTTAAATACTCTAACTTTGCCGATTTTTATTATGAGCGGTAGGGAAGATTCTTGGGTAAAAATCTCCGAAATAAAGCGATTAAACGCTTCCCTCAATAACGTCACTTTTTTAGAAATTTACCAATGTGGTCATATGCCCCAGGAAGAAAAACCAGATGAAGTTGTCAAACAATTGATTAAATTTACCGATCTTCATTCCCAATAGATTCCATGCTCGCTCTCATCAAAATACTGATCATTTTTGCTTTTATCCTAGTTCTCATCAAAAAGAAATTGAATATCGGTTTAAGTCTAATTTTGGCTTCTTTTCTTTTTTGGATTTTATTTCAAATTCCCTTTTCGAAATTCCCGTCGGTTTTTCCTTTAGGATTTTTTGCTTATGAAAATACCAATTTATTACTCAGTGTTTTTTCTATTATGTTGTTAGGAAATTTACTGTCCAATAATGGGGAACTTGTTAAGTTAGTGCGAGGTATTGAAGAACGAATTCGTGATTCCCGATTGGTATCCCCAGCTTTATCAGCTCTAATCGGGCTCCTTCCCATGCCCGGTGGTGCACTTTTTTCCGCTCCTTTAATCGAAGCTTCTTATTCATCCAGTTCATTATCCAGCCAATTGCTTACCTTTATTAATTATTGGTATCGACATGTATGGGAGTATTTCCTCCCGCTTTATCCAGTTATTTTAATGGCATCTAACCTAACAGGTTTATCCCTTGCTTGGATTATTATTCATCATCTACCCTTTACCCTATTAGCTTTAATCGGTGGTTGGATAGTCATAAAAAACCAAAAACCCCTATCAAAAGCCAATATAAAAACTGAATCTATGCCCTTGAAAACTTTGCTTCGGTTATTTGTACCTATCCTTATTCCAGTTTTTGTCGTACTCCTTAACCAACCGGTTTGGTTGGGAGCTGCAATGGGAATTGTCTTTTGCGTCTTTTTTCACCGTATGAACCTTACCACCTTATCACGATTGATGTTTCATCGGTTTTCCTGGGCTATGATGCTGGATGTGGTTGGGGTCATACTTTTTAAAACTGTCATTATTGAAAGTGGGAGCATCCCGGTCTTAGTAGATTCCTTTCTTTCTAGTCATTTTCCTATATTGATTATCGGGATGGTCATTCCCTTTCTAATTGCCCTCATCAGTGGTTATTCATCAGCTTTTATCGGAATTGCCTTTCCAATTATCCTTCCGCTGTTTACTGAATATTCCATCCAACAGATTTTTCCTTTAATATTTATTTCTGGTTATGCTGGAATCACTTTTTCACCAGCTCATCTTTGTTTAATTCTTACCTGCCGCCATTTTAAAAGCGACCTCATTTCTACCTACCGACAACTCTTTTTGCCCTTTCTATTGGTATTTTCTTGGGGGGTTATTTGGTTTTTCCTCGCTCGATAATAGCTCAACAAGAACATTAATAAGGAGTCGATGGTATTTGATTAATTAGAAAATCACCGACTTGATAGATCAAACCCCTACCAAAGAATTTTTTACGTAGGTGCACAATTAATTGCGCCCGATTATTGTAGCGACCCGTCATGGCATGTCGAATCTTTAGTTTTTCATCCTCATCTGGTGTTGCTGGACAGCATGAGGGTCTATCCT
>NZ_DAOLQM010000320.1:0-2120 GCF_035418125.1 Atribacter sp.
ATACATCCCGAGTTTGATAAGCCATGGATTCTAAGGTAGCTCGAACTACCTGTTCTCGAGTTGACCCCCGGGTAATACCAATAAGAAGACCTCGAGCATACATATCCCAGTAGGGAGCACAAAGTCCGGTAAAAGCTGGAACGAGATAGACCCCCCCGGTATTTGGAATTGATTGAGCCATAACTTCAGTTTGTGCCGCATTCTCAATGATTTTGATTCCATCCCGGAGCCATTGAACCGCTCCTCCTCCATTAAAAACTAACCCCTCTAAAGAATATTCAATTTCCCCATCTATTCCCCATGCTAAATCGGTTGTTAGTCCATTCTCTGATAAAATAAACTTCTCACCAATGTTCATCATCATAGCTAAAGCCGTTCCATATGTATTTTTTGCCATCCCAGGTTTAAAACAAGCTTGCCCAAATAATGCTGCCTGTTGATCTCCCGCAACCCCAGCTATGGGTATTTCAACTCCATCAAAAATACTCTTATCAGTAATTGCCAAAATACCACTCGACGATTTTGGTTCAGGAAAAATCTCTCGAGGAATTCCCATGGTATCTAATAATTCTTGATCCCAGTTGAGCTCTTGAACATTAAAGAGCATGGTACGAGAAGCATTTGAATAATCGGTCACATGCATTCTTCCGCCACTGAGTTTCCACATTAACCAGGAGTCAATGTTCCCCATTATCAGCTCTCCACTTTTCATTTTTTCTTCTGCGCCGGGAACATTTTCCATAATCCATTTTATTTTGGTAGCGGAAAAATAAGCATCAATGGTTAAACCGGTTTTCTGACGAATTTTTCCTTCAAGACCTTTTGCTTTAAGGTCCTCACAAATGGAAGCCGTCCGGCGACATTGCCAAACAATGGCATTATAAACTGGCTCTCCGGTTTTTTTGTCCCAAATTATCGTTGTTTCCCGTTGATCAGTAATACCAATCCCAGCGATTTGTGACGGTTTAATTCCTGCTTTATTCAAAGCTTCTTTAGCACAAATAAGGGTGGTGTCCCAATATTCCATAGGGTTATGCTCAACCCAACCTGGTTCTGGATAGATCTGATTTATTTCACGATAGGCACTTGAAACAACCATTCCATCATGATCAACCAGAATAACTTTAGTTCCGGTTGTTCCCTGATCAATGGCCATTATATAGGTTCCTTCCAAAATATTGCCTTCCTTTAACAATCAAGAATATTTTTGACACTATCTTACGGCTTAATAGAAGCTTTTATAGCTTTACTCTCATTAAATAGTATCATCCTATCTAAATTTTAACCAATCATGTGACTATAGGTTAGCTATAGGGGTGGTATTAATTCTCCCATTAGCTAATAGTTTTAGAGCAAGAAAAATTTGCATCACAAATGAAGCACAAGCCCAAAGTCATAAATTTCTTTATTTTTTACTAAATAACAACCAAATTCTTATTCAGGATATACCCTCATGCTGCCTAACAGCACCAAATGAAGATGGAAAGCCAAGACTCGACATGCCATGGCATGTTGCTACATCATATAAAGATCGGGCGCAATAAATTGCGCCCCTACATTTTACAATCTTTAGTAAGGGCTTGATTTATCATGCCCGTGGTTTTTCAGGATATAAGGTTGGAGCATAACCATGAGAAAAAAATGGTTGAGTAACCCTCCTCACCCCAGTCCTAACTATAAAAGATGTTCCTTAAACCAGGCTTGTCCCTAATGCAGAACAGGTATTTTCAGGATAGCAAATCCTATTTTAAAATAAACCATATACTCGTTAATTCAAATCACTATTTAATAAAAACTTTTTCCTCTAAAACTATACGATAACAGGGTAAAGTGAAAATCACGATAATAACATCTTTAAATTTTGGTTTTCTTGAATAAAGCTATTTTACTATCACAATATTTTTACTAACCCTTACACCACACTTAAAAAGAAAAGGATTTGGAAGGAGATAAAATTTATTCTCGGTAGATTATATTTCGTATTTATAAGAACAATCATTAAATTTCCTAAAGATTATCCAGTAAAATATGTAAATAGGCATTAGCCTTCTTTTAATTGTTATTGAATCAAATCATTGATAGTCCACCATCAACTACTATCGTTTGACCAGTCATCCAAT
>NZ_DAOLQM010000321.1:0-2109 GCF_035418125.1 Atribacter sp.
CGCCTTGAGATTGATGAACATACTGGCGAGGCTGGTTTGATAACTCGTTTGGAAGCTTTTGTTGATATGATGAAATGGAGGACAGAAACATTTGAAAGCAACCTTTCCTCATCTTGCTCATCTGAATGTGGTTCTGGAGGTTCTTTATCCAGCACTGGGAATTGAAGTTATTCCTCCACCTCCAATTACTAAAAAAACTATTGAAATAGGAGTAAAACTCGCTCCTCAAAATGCCTGTTTTCCAATGAAAGTGACCTTGGGCAATTTCATTGAAGGCATAGAAAAGGGAGCTGATACCATTTTTATGGCTGGCGGAGTCGGTCCGTGCCGTTTTGGATATTATGGACAAATTCAAAGAATAATTATTGAAGATCTGGGCTATGATGTGAATTTTGTGCTTATTGATTCGCCTCGGTATGGTTGGAAGAACTTTTTTTCCTCCTTAAAAACAATGGTTGGAGGCAAATGGTCGATTTCACGTATTCATCGAGCGGTTCGATTAGCTTGGAACGTTCTTCGATATGTTGAGGATTTGGAAAAAACCAGCCGACTGGTTCGATGGAAATTAAAAGAACCTTCACAACTTGATGGATTGATGGAAAAAAGCTTAAAAGAGATTAAAAACATCACTTCCGTTGCTCAATTAGAAGAAATACGGAGCAATGCCTTGCATGAAATATCTCAACTTAATACTATAGAAAAAAATGAACCTATTAAGATAGGTATTGTGGGTGAAGTTTATATCGCACAAGAATTTAGGGTGAATTTTAACATTGAAAAGCTTTTAGGAAATATGGGTATCTTAGTGGACAATTCAGTTTCAACCGCTGAATATGTTCTTAATTTTTTTCCTTTAACCCGTTCAAGAGAGAAAGAAGAAGCTTGGAAATTAGCTAAACCTTTTCTTAAAAGATTTGTAGGTGGAGAAGGGATTGACACGGTTGGAAGTACTATCCGATATGCCCAACAAGGTTTTGATGGAGTTATTCATTTATATCCTTTTACTTGCATGCCTGAGGCGGTTGCGAAAAGTGTTGTTGCAGGGGTAGGAAGGGAATACAATATTCCTATACTTCATTTGGCTATTGATGAACATGCCGGAGAGGCTGGAATGATAACTCGAGTTGAAGCTTTTGTTGATGTTTTGGAAATGCGTCGCCAACAAAATGTTCGAGAAGCATCGTGCTCATAAATAGTAACAAAAATTGGCTTTTATGAATGGTTAAAAGTGGGATGGCTGGAGGTTAGATATAATGGATCTTTATCTCGGGGTTGATGTTGGTTCAGTGACAACAAAATTTGCCTTAGTTACAACCGATAAAGAAATTTACTCTAGTTGTTATTTAAAAACCAGCGGTGACCCGATTGCTGCTTTAAAAACCGGTCTTAAGTATATAAAATCCCACTATCCACCTGGAGGTGTAATACGGGGGGTGGGAACTACAGGTAGTGCACGCCATTTAGCAGGAGTAGTTGTTGGAGCTGATATGGTGAAAAATGAAATTACTGCTCATGCAGTTGCAGCCATAACTCTTCTGCCTGAAGTGAGAACGGTTTTTGAAATAGGTGGGCAGGATTCCAAACTGATCATTATTCGTGACCAGGTAGTGGAAGACTTTGCTATGAACACTATTTGTGCCGCAGGAACTGGTTCATTTTTGGAACATCAGGCAGTTCGTTTGGGCATCCCCATTGAAGAATTTGGTAAATTAGCTTTACAAGCTCAACAATCAGTACGAATTGCCGGACGTTGTACGGTATTTGCAGAATCGGATATGATCCATAAGCAGCAACTGGGTTTTGGTAAACCAGAAATCATCCGTGGTCTTTGTGAAGCATTAGTTCGAAATTTTATAAACAATTTGGCAACCGGAAAAACCATATTGGACCCTATCGTTTTTCAAGGTGGTGTTGCCGCCAATCAAGGGATCGTTCAAGCTTTCCACGATTTTTACCAAGGAAAGTATAAAATTATTGTTCCCCAAGAATATGGGATCATGGGCGCATGGGGCGCAGCTCTTTTAGTGTTAGGTACAAAACAAGAAAAAACTTCTTTCCAGGGTTTTGAAGTGATAAATCGTTCTTATGAAAATCGAAGCTTTACTTGCG
>NZ_DAOLQM010000322.1:0-2090 GCF_035418125.1 Atribacter sp.
GCTTATCCTTGGAAAAGGACAAAAAAGATTGGCTAAATGAGATTGCCACGTCGCATAAGACACTCCTCGCAATGACGGATTTGGAATGGGCATGATCAATCAAGCCCCTACAAAAGAATTAAAAAATGTTGGGACATGATTTATTATGCCCGATTAAGGTAACGACATGCCATGACATGTCAAATCTTGGATTTTCATTTTCATCTATGGCAAGAGGTGACATAAGTATCTATTGAGGAAAGAAGGGCTTGAGTGCAGGGTATAAAGAACGATAGGTTTGATATCTCTCTCGATAAACCGGAAACCATTGATCTTGAGGATTGACCGGTGAATCATAGCGGATCATTTGCTCAACTGCTTCGTTAAAGCTGTTAAAATGACCACTCCCTACCATAGCCAATATGGCTGCACCAGTAGCGGCTTCCTCCTTTACTTTGGTGGTTTGAAGGGGATGTTCAAGGAAAGAAGAAAGAATCGATCTCCACAACCGGCTTTTAGCACCACCGCCAGCAAAGATGAATTTCTTCCCCTGAATACCCAGTTCTTCAAAAATACTGACTGAGTCTTTGATTGCCATACTTACTCCCTCCATAATAGCTCGAACCATATCTCCTCGCTGATGGGTAAGGTGGAGATTGATAAAAGCACCACGAGCCAATGAATCGCGGTGAGGGGTTCTTTCACCAATTAAATAAGGGAGAAATATCAAGCCATTGGTTCCAGCTATTCCCCGAGCAGCTTCTTCATCCAGTGTTGAATAATCGAAGGTGTGATGATTGTTGTCAAGAACTGATTTTTTAAACCAGCTTAAAGAGAGTCCAGCACAAAGCGACGCTCCCAATAAATGCCAGGTTTGAGGTACTGCGTGGCAAAAAGTATGAATTCTTAATAAGCTGTCAACAATAGGTTTTTGGATAGCAGTAAAAACCTGCCCACCAGTACCGATTGTGATGAGGACTTCTCCTTCGTTGATAATCCCATTTCCCAATGCTGCACAATGTTGATCGCCGGCTCCGGCTATTACGAAAGCATCTCCCGTGATTTCCAGTTCTTTTTGAACTAATGATGATACTTGTCCGATAATTTGGGCTGATTCGTAAATGGGAGGGAATAAGGATGACTTTAAATCAAGTTCTTTAATGATTTCTTCCGACCAGTTTCTCTGGTTGATATCAAAGAGAAGGGTAGAGGCAGCATCGGCGACATCCGATGATGGCGGGAGCCCTAATTTGATTTTAATATAGTCCTTTGGCAACATAACCCAACGAGTTTTATTGTAAAGATCAGGACGATTGTTTTTGACCCAAAACAAAGAAGCACCCATAAAACCAGTAGCAATATCGCTTCCGGCAATAGGGGCTAAACGGGACCTTAATTTTTCTCGTATGAAGTGTACTTCCTTTTCGCTTCTTTGATCTGCCCAGATGATAGCTGGACAAACGGATTTATAATTGTTATCCAACATAACTAAACCGTGCATTTGGCCTGAAAAACTTATCGCCTTGATTTCTCGATTTGAAACTGAATAAAGGACTTCCTGTAATGCTGAAAAGGTTTGTTTCCACCATTCTTCGGGATCTTGTTCGGCAAATCCTATTTGTGGGGTTAAGAGAGGATAATCCCGCTGTGCCAGGGAAAGAAGATGCCCTGCCTCATCATACAAAACTACTTTAACACTTTGAGTCCCTAAGTCGATTCCAATAAAAGAAGACATTGCGATCCTCCTCCCAAAAGGTATTAGTCAGTTTAAGATTAGCATTCAATTTTAACCCTGGCAAGAGAAGATAATTGATAAAAATTCTCTGGAAAAATAATTGACATGAAACATTGAAATGAGTATCCTTATTCGGGGTTGTGGAATGTTAGAGAAAAAGAAAGCCAATAATAAAAATCAATTTGGGAAGTCCATCTTTTCCTGGTTTCAGGAAAGATGGACTTTTTTTTACCAAAAATCATTGTCTATGGTCACTTTTAAAAGAGTTATTAAAACGTATTGCAACCCCACAATAGAAGGATAGACCTTCATGCTGCCTAGCAGCACCAGATGAGGGTGAAAATACTTACCCAGGAATCGTTTCCCCCTTTAGCAA
>NZ_DAOLQM010000323.1:0-2064 GCF_035418125.1 Atribacter sp.
TTACCCATTCCTACGAAGTAGATGACACATCAACCATTCTTATGAAGTTTAAAAACGGAGCTCAAGGAGTCGTTGATAATTTTTTCAACATCCCTGATCAGGCAGCTAAAAATATGTTGGAAATATACGGGACTAAAGGTGCTGTAATTACTCATAATACCATCGGCCAGGATTCGGCAGGAAAAATGTGGCTTTATCTTGAATCAGGGGATCAGGGATATTCTTCCCAGCAGGCTCGCACCCAGGACGCCTACCAAGAAGTAGTATTAGAACCAAAATCCATGTATGCCCAGGAATTTGATGCCTTTAGTGATTGGATTCAAACCGGGGTAAAGCCGGTTATTAGCTATGAAGCTGGGGTTCGTAACTTTAAAATCATTGAAGCAGCTTATCAATCTTCACAAGAAAGAAAAGCGATAGATGTCTAAGGTATAGATGGAATGAGCCATAAATGGATATAATTATTGACATTTCAATTATCAAGTGATAGTTTATAAAAGTAAGGAAAATTGAATAAGTGTTTTAGTGGGGAGCTCCATAGTGCGGGGCTGAGAGGAAAGCGCGAGCTTTCGACCCCTCGAACCTGATCTGGGTAATGCCGGCGTAGGGATGAGGAAGAATTATAGAACCACCCGCACAAAAAGCGGGTGGTTTTTTATTTTTAGATAGTGAGGAAACAAGATGAAAAAAGATTATTCGGTTCGTTTATTTACCTATACAGCACTTTTTGCTGTTTTAGCGGTCTTGGGATCGTTTATTCATTTTCCAATTGGTCCAGTGAAGGTATTCCCCTTTCAGCATGCAATTAATGTGGTAGCTGGTATTATGATCGGTCCTTGGTTTGGGATGTTGGCTGCTTTTTTAGCTGCTTTGGTTCGGTTGATGTTGGGTACAGGAACGCTATTTGCCTTTCCCGGAGGGGTTCCCGGAGCTTTTGTGGTAGGGATATTGTATCATCATTTTATTCGACGGGATTGGGTGGGCTTTTTTGAACCAGTTGGAACAGTTTTGATTGGTGCAACTCTCAGTGCTTATTTGGTAGCTCCTTGGATGGAAATGTCAGTAACTCTTTCCTTTTTCCAAATTAGCTTTCTTATGAGCTGTTTTCCCGGGAGTGTCATTGGGTTTTTATTGATCAAAATTCTAAGAAAGCTAACTTGGCTCAATATAGAAATCCTCAACGGTGGTGAATAAAAGTTGGAAAAAGAAGTAATTTTAATTCCTCAGTCGAAGCGCAATCTTACTGGCTTAGATTTCTTTCTGTTATGGTCAGGCGCAGCTATATCTATGGCTGAGATATGGGCCGGTGGCATGTTGGTTTCTTTAGGTTTTTGGGGAGGAGTAATGGCTATTATAATTGGACATATCGTTGGGAATACACCCCTTAGTTTAGGAGGAATAATTGGAAGTGAGTGGGGTATTTCTTCCATGTTTTCTATTCGAGCCGCTTTTGGACGGATAGGATCTTTTGTAGCTTCATTTTTTAATATCATTCAACTTTTAGGTTGGACGGCGATTATGGTGATTATCTGTGCAAGAGCTATGGATGTCATCAGTATAAAAATGTTTGGTTATAATAATCGATTTTTATGGATTCTTATAGCCGGACTGGGGAGCACAGTTTGGGCGATGGTAGGCCATCGTTGGTGGAAATGGATTCAACGGATTGCCGTCGTTGCATTGGCAGCTCTTTGTGTGGTCATGACCTATGTAGTCATGGCTAACCTTCCCCTTTCTTTTTTAAAGAATATGGTCGCCGATGGATCCCTTCCTTGGGCTACCGGATTTGATATTGTAATAGCTATGCCTATTTCCTGGCTTCCACTGGTTGCTGATTATTCTCGCTTTGCTAAAAGCACCAAAAGTGCCTACCGGGGAACCTGGTGGGGTTACTTTTTGGTGAGTTCTTGGATGTTTCTATTGGGTTTTTTTCTTTCATTGGCAACTGGACAAAGTGATCCAATCCCTGGTATGGTGGCCATGGGTTTTGGGGTCATAGCATTTATGGTAGTACTTTTTTCAACTATTACGACAACTTTTTTAGATATTTACTCAACAGCAGTT
>NZ_DAOLQM010000324.1:0-2057 GCF_035418125.1 Atribacter sp.
TCGTCAAGTATTTATGGAAGAGTTTATATTGATGGGAATCGAATTGGTAATGCTTATCTTAATCCAAACGGCTGCTTGTTTAGTTTAGCAAATGTTAAATTATATCAAGAACATATCGTTCGGATTGAGACAGATTGGGGAATTTCTTATACCGAAAGATTTTATCCAACTTATTCAGGATATACAGTAACAATTTATTAGTATGAAACTCCCCAACAAGAAGAAAGGATTTATAAAATGAAAAAATATGTTTATACCAATTTATTTCTAAAGTTCTTCTTAGTGCTGCTCATTTTCGCTGGATTTTCAAGCATGGTCTTGGCTAAATCCTCAGTTACTTTTCAATTTAACATTTCACCCGAAGTTCATCGTTCTTTGCCTCGTTCTCCTCAAATCGCACTCTCTACTGACCGAGGTGATGGGGGATTTTATTCAGTGGGAGAGAGGGTAAACTTGCGTTATCGAACCACAATCGGCGGATATATAACTCTTGCTCAATATAACCCTGGAGGGAGTGTTCAAATCATTGAAGAAAACAAATTTGTTCGGGCTAACTCTCCTCAAATGGTTAGCTTTATGGCTAAAGAACCAGTTGGAACTCACCGGGTTGTAATTATTTTAACTCCCGACACCATACCACGAAACAGAATTCAAGAATTTTTAAGAAATCCGAGTCGTATTTCATCCATATTCGGGGGACAGTATGCAGTCAATAGAACTGAATTCGTGGTTGATGGTGGTCAAGTTGAACCTCTTATTAATGTACAACCAGCAACATTCAATCTCAACGCCGGATCTACTCAAACATTTTCTATAAGATTAACAGATTATTCTGGTCGGCCAATCCCTGGTAAAAACTTATTATTGGATGCTCCTTTTGGAACTCTAAGTTCTCAACAAGTGCGAACCAATAGCCGTGGTATGGCTACCTTTA
Source organism: Atribacter sp. (assembly GCF_035418125.1). Taxonomy (NCBI): domain Bacteria; kingdom Pseudomonadati; phylum Atribacterota; class Atribacteria; order Atribacterales; family Atribacteraceae; genus Atribacter; species Atribacter sp. The sequence continues at coordinate 935 of NZ_DAOLQM010000324.1, forward strand.
CTTATACAGCTTCTTTTGCAAGAAGGTCATCGATAAGAATTTCAGTTTTGTTCCCTGGCGATGCTGAAAATGGTTGGACGTCAACCGAAATTATCGGGCATATTCGTTAAAAATTCAATTAAAAAACGAGCAGTCACTAAAAAACTGAGCGCTCCTCAGATTAAAAGCAATTTCTTATATTTGAGGAGCGCCAAATAAAATAGAGCTTATCCGGAAAATCAACCAATCTCGAAAAAAGGATATTCTCAGTTTTTTCCTCTAAGTTTACTTTTAACTATTTCAGTTTCCCTTGTTGATGAAATCAATAAAATAATCAGACTGCTTAGGTGAACTCCTTTTTTAAGTTTTTTTGTATTTATCTTAAAACAAGATAGGAGTTTTCATCTCCACGGTGTAGGAGTAGAGGTGGGATAAATATCAGAAGAGGTTCCATTGCAAGGTCCACAGGTAATTATGGTATCAAAACAGACAGTTTTCGTTTGGTATGTGAAATTTCCACCTTGGCTTAAAGCCATGGGGTCAAAACGCCAATGTCCGGCTAAGGAAGTACAATTGGCTGACCCATCGACTTTCGTGATATTAAAAGAAGTACTACTTGAGTTGTTCCAATCAGTTTTTTTGCAACTCCAGTTTTCCCAATATTCAGAAATTCCAGCACACTTAACAGAACGAATTTTTTTGACAATGAGTTTTTTAGAAACACTTTTAGGATTGATATCACAAAAAAATCCTATGTCACTATTTCCGTTAGCCATAATGGTATGTATTTCTTCTCCCTTAATGACTCGAACCCATATGGATTTGTTAAAAGTACAATCTTTTCCAGTAAATTTGATCCACCAAAAACCCGAAGTCCTGGGAGTCACTGTCGCTTGACCTTCAATGATCGAGTATTCATAGCTTTCACCTCCCGGTCCGGTAAGGTGAATCGTACTGGTAAGGGCTGCTTCTGCCTTCCAGAAAAGAACAATTTGTTCCCCATCACAGATGATTAAAGATGTTGGACAATCCTCTAATGCCGGTTGCACAGTCAAAGGAGCAAAGTCTTTGATAATAGCACAAAACTTGGTATTATCAACACAAATTCCATTGCAATGTATAGAACTTAGCATTAATCCACAAA
>NZ_DAOLQM010000325.1:0-2045 GCF_035418125.1 Atribacter sp.
ATTAAATGAGTTGAGTGCTGAAAATTGCTTAAACTTCCTTGTATGAGCCTTCCTGTCAAGAGAGAAGTATCATAAATTCGTCATTGTGAGGAGCCACAATGTGGCAATATCATGAGTTCAATCTTTTTTATTCCTCTCCCTTTGAATAAAGGGAGATGGTTTGGAATTCGATTGGTTATCAATAAATTCAAATCACCCTAACCCCCTTTGCTAAAGAGGGAGATTGGTTTTTGAGTTTATATTTTCATTGTCATCTGGTGCTACAAATGCAGCATAATTATCTACTCTATTTTATAAAGTAAAGAGAAGGTTTTTAATAGGACTTTTAGATTGTTTTGATAAGCTTGAAACCCAAATGATTTTCGAGAAGTCCCAAATAGGAGAGTGAAGAAAATTGAACCTTAATTTGTTTAGAATTGATAAAAACGCTGAAGACGCTTGATGGCATTGGTGATTTCTTGATTTCCCAAACGAGATTGCTCAACTGCTCGCTTCATTATTTCTATGGAACGATCATAATTGGGTCGATCGACAGGATAAGGATAACCATCTTTCCCTCCATGAGCAAAGCTATAACGCGCTGGATCACGGGTACTAATAGGAGCTCCATAGAGGAGTTCGGCGATGAGCGCCAAAGCACGAATAGTTTTGGGTCCAACACCTTCAATTTCCAATAAACTTTGGAAGTTTTTTGGTTGGCGTTCGTAAGTTTTAAGAAGAATTTTATGAAAGTAACGAGGATTAAGGTCTCCAAGAGAAACTGGATGCCGACTTGATAAATTACATTCAATTATGTTTTTGGCTTCAGCCTCAATCTTTTCCGGTTTTTCCTTAGCAAGATGAGCAACTGCATGACGATTCGACTCGGCATCGCCAGCAACCATATTCAAGAGAATGTTTCCCCGGTGGTTAGCACAGAAAGCGGCGTGAGGAAGCCCCTTTCCCTCCGGCTACTACTAATTTGAGTTCCGATTGGAGTCCTCGTAGTCCCTCTTTCACGGCTCCGCAAACAGTAGTTGTGACTCCTGAACTGTGCCAGTCGAAGCCCAATACACATCCGAGGGCTTGAAACCAATAAGGATCGGAAAATTTTTTTAAGGTTTCACGAGTTCCGAATTCATATACCATCAGAGTGATGATTTCCCGTGAAAGCTTTACCATGCGTTGAAATAACCAAGCTGGTGCTTTCCCTGAGTGGAGTGGTAAATTAGCTACTCCGGTTCGCAAAATTTATTCTCCCTTCAAAATCCTTGAACTAAAAAAACTGGAACCAGTATCTATTATACCTTCATCCTTACCTTCTCTTGTCAAGTAAGAGAGACAATCCAAGCTATTTTAGAAATTATAATCTCTAGCCGGTTGCGAGGAGCAACCTGTCCTCTTTTCTTCCTTGTTACTTGACGAGAGAAGGTAAGGAGGTCAATATTCCCTATATCATAATTTAATAATTAGTTTTCGAGACGAGCATCCAGAGTGATTTGAATATTAGAGAGTAAAACACTCACAGGGCATCCCTTTTTAGCTTCCTCTGCAATAGCCATGAATTTCTCCTGGCTAATTCCTGGAATTTTGGCAATACAATCGAGGTGGCTGGCAGTGATTTTGAAACCATCATCAACTTTTTCAAGGCTCACTTTGGCTGTAGCTGCAACCCGTTCAGGAGTATACCCGGCTTCAGCCAACATATGGGATAACGCCATGGCGAAACATCCGGAATGGGCAGCTGCAATCAGTTCTTCTGGATTGGTACCTTTGCCATTTTCAAAACGAGAGGTAAAAGAATAGTTTCCTTTAAAAGCGCCTCCTCCGAATTCCATGGTTCCATGCCCGTTTTTAAGGTTTCCTTCCCAGATTGCTTGTGCTGTTCTATTTAACATTTCGATCACTCCTTAACTTTAGGTTTATTAGGTTAAACACTAAAAACTGATGATTATTTCACTCTTTGAAGCCCAAATGAATTTCTAATTTTTATTCATCAGAAAATCACAAAAGATAATTTTATAGATACCCACCCTTGTAAAAGCGGCGGTATCTATTTGTGGTAA
>NZ_DAOLQM010000326.1:0-2029 GCF_035418125.1 Atribacter sp.
CACATGCCAATGTTGATGAAGTTCTTCCTTTGGGAAGAGGTCAGGCTAAGAGCTCTTCGAAAGTTGTTTTTTGAAAGGTTGAAAAATGATATTAGCGAAAGTAATTGGAAATGTTGTATCTACAAGGAAAGAACCCAAAATTGAAGGCATAAAATTCTTGCTTTTGGAGAAAATCAATCCGACGACATTACAAGGCAGCGGAGATTACCTAGTAGCTATGGATAGTGTTGGGGCTGGAATAGGGGAAGTTGTGTTCTATGTTGCGGGGAGTAGTTCGCGTATGACAGCAGTCACTGAAGGAAAACCGAGTGATGCGACTATTGTTGCAATAGTGGATGCGATTGAAATAAAAGGATCTTACGTCTATCAAAAAGATCAGATTAGATAATAAAAAGAGGAAAAGATGAATTTTGGAAAGGTTCTCGGAACGGTAGTAAGTACCCAAAAAAATGACGGAATACAAGGAAAAAGGTACCTTTTGGTCCAATCCTGCCAGCCCAACGGTGATTTACTCAATGAGTTCCATATTGCTATTGATTTGGTTGGTTCTGGACATGATGAAATGGTGCTATTATCCCAAGGAAGCTCAGCTCGTCAAACCCAGGATACCTATCAAAAAGCGGTTGATTGCGTGATTATAGGGATTGTTGATTTGGTCGAGCGAAACGGTCAATTTCTATATCGGAAAAATAAATAAAATTGGATGATATGATAATGGATTTGATTGAAACCATTAAGCAGATGGGTGTTGTTGGAGCAGGAGGAGCAGGTTTCCCTACTCATGTCAAGCTTGGAAATCAAGTAGAAATAGTTATTGCTAATGGCACCGAATGCGAGCCTCTTTTATTTAATGATAAATATATATTAAACGAACATGGGAATGATGTTATCCAGGGTTTAAAGGTTGTTTTGCAAGCTACTGGTGCTAAAAAAGGGATCATCGCTCTTAAAAAAAAGCAAGTTCAGATCGTGGAGCGAGTGAAGTCTATTATTACCAATCATGAAAACATATCTCTTGCTTTGCTTGATGATTTTTATCCAGCTGGAGATGAGCAAATTTTAGTTTACATGGTTAGTGGGAGGGTTATTGCTCAAGGTCAGCTTCCAACGACTGTGGGATGTTTGGTAAGCAATGTAGAAACACTCAGGAATATTTATTTTGCTACTTTAGGGAAACCGGTTACCAGGCGTACCTTAACCTGTATTGGTGAGGTTAGGGAACCCTCAGTGGTTATAGCGCGGGTGGGGATGCCGATAGGAGATGTAATCTCCGAGTGTGGTGGGGTTTTAGTTGAAGATCTTGCGGTGATCGTGGGAGGTCCAATGATGGGTTATATTGAAAAAGACTTAAATTCGCCAATAACTAAAACCATGACCGGTTTGATTGTCCTTCCCCAAGATCATTTTTTAGTACGTCGGAAAACTATGCCTATGTCGTGGGTTGTCAAGCAAAGCAAGGCAGCCTGTTGTCAATGTACCTATTGTACTGAACTATGCCCAAGGTATCTTTTAGGCCATGAGCTATATCCTCATAAAATTATGAGAAATATCAATTTTGGTTTAGATGTTCCACCGGAAGTGATAGAGAATGCGTTTTTATGCAGCGAATGTGGTTTGTGCGAAGTTTTTGCATGTCCAATGGATCTTTCACCTCGAATGGTTAACCACGCCATTAAAACCAGCTTAACTGAAGCAAACTATCGTCCTCAACTAACAATTAAAAACCGGCAAAGTAGAGTGAATGATCTTATTAATAGAAAAATTCCTATTTCAAGAATTAAAGAAAGGCTTCATATTAGTCTCTATGACCGGAAAGAAATTAAATCAGTTGTAGAAACCAATCCCAAACGAGTTGAAATTTTACTGAAACAACATATAGGTGATACCTCAATTCCAGTTGTTCGCGAAGGTGACCTGGTTGAAGAAGGTATTCTTATTGGTGAGATTCCTTCTGGAAGTCTTGGAGCCAGGATTCATGCTAGTATTTCTGGTCGGGTAACCTTAGTTAATAATGAGAGAGTCATCATAA
>NZ_DAOLQM010000327.1:0-2004 GCF_035418125.1 Atribacter sp.
AGAAGAACTATTAAATTTTCTTAGAAATTATCCCCTTCCACATCATCATTGGAAAGATTGGGATGAGAAGGTGCATTTTTATCCCCAACTTGTGTTTTAAAGGTGGTATTGGGATCTTTCCAGAAATAATCAATATTTGAAAAAGAGTTTTGAAGCTTTTTTGATTTATTCTATCACAATGGATTTTTAAAATATCACAAAATACTGCTTAAATCATCAGAAAATTCTTTGAATAGTATATAATAGATTGCATAAGGATTTAATTTATAAAAATTAAATCCTTAAAAGTAAAATAGATTTTAGTTGCAAAACTATCCTTGATATATATAATCAAGACTATAAAGGAATTATTAGTTAGTTATTTTCTATGAGGAAGCCATGAACGAACAGAGAATCGGGGATAACCTTACCGATGTTAAAGTAAAAAATCGGGCGTTAGTGTTAAGCCTGGTTAAAAAAAGAGGGCTTTTATCCCGAATCGAATTAGCCCGTATCACCGGTCTTACTCAACCGACCATTACCAATATCGTTAACGAATTAATCGCCTCCAATCTACTCCAAGAAGTAGGGACTTCCGATACCAAGGCCGGCCGGAAGCCAATCTTGCTTTCGTTTAATAATAGGGCCTTTTATACCATTGCTATTAGTTTTAGCCGGCATGGTTTTTCCGTGGCTCTCACCGATTTGACTCCAAATATTTTATTTCGTCGTGATTCTGATTATGAACTTCAAGAAAATACTGAAATTGCTCTCCTTGAACTGCAAAAAGAATTTATTCACGTCCTCGAATATGCAACCCAGTCTCTTCGATTGATTTTGGGTATTGGGGTAAGTGTACCTGGTCCAGTAGAAGCCGAGACCTATACCATTCTTGCTCATCCAATTTTTTTAAACCATAAATCTCTTGATCTTCGTTCTCATCTCAAAGAATATGATTTACCTATCTTCATGGCCAACAACGCAGATGCAGCCTGTCTACATGAAACCTGGAATGGAGTAGCCAAAGAAATACCCAATGTAGTTTATTTTATGGCCGGGGAAGGAGTTGGCGCTGGCATCTTAATCGATGGAAAACTATATGAGGGTAAAAATAAAAAAGCTGGTGAAATTGGTCACACCAGTGTTAATATTTTTGGGCCTCGGTGTGTTTGTGGAAATCAAGGCTGTTTAGAAATGTATTGTAACACGGAAAAAATTTTAGAAAAAGCCCGTGAAGCCGCTTGGTTTGGCGAAAGTCAATTCCTTCACCAGCTTCTTACCGAAAAACGGGATGAACTTAAATTTCACCACCTTATCGAGGGAGCCCAAGAAAACGATATAACCTGTCAGAATATCTTAAAACAGCTCGGTCAATACATCGGTGTTGGGATTGTCAATATTCTCAACGTTTTTGATCCCGAAGTAGTTGTCATCGGTGGAGAAGCTGCTTTAGCAAAGGAATTTATAGAAGAACCAATAAAACGTGGAATTGAAGAACGCTTATTGTACCGTGATTATATCACCCCAAATATTCATTATTCCCAATGGGGAGATGATATTCGTTTGTTGGGAGCTGCCTCGGTAGTCCTTGACCATTTTATGGCCGGTGAGTTGGGGAGATTTTAACGCCCTTGAAGCTTTCTTGGAAAAACCGCTTTCTCGTTCTGCTGTTGTTAGGTATCGCTCTGGTTGGCATGATAGTTTTTTTTCATTCCCGCTTCAAGACAATTGAATCTTATCAGTTAGTTATTAAAGACTTTAAAAACCAACAAGAAATACTAGTGGATAATACAACCAACAGTGTTCTTATGATTGAAGGGCCACTGGGAAATACTGAAGTCCACATCCATCAGGGAAAGGTGTGGGTATCTAGCTCTCCCTGCCTTGATAAGATATGTATTCATATGGGAAAAATACCGGATAATGGAGGGTTTATTGCTTGTCTTCCCAACCGTGTAATCATTCGAGCGTTGTTTCCAGATGAGTAAAAGAGTGATATTTTTATCACCTCTATCCTGAAAATAC
>NZ_DAOLQM010000328.1:0-1999 GCF_035418125.1 Atribacter sp.
TTGAATGCGATCCTCCTGCCAATCCTGAGAGCGCTTTCGTGTGGACTGATCATTCTCACGTTGGGGTTGTTTAGCCTCGTGCTGAATGCAGCGATGTTTATGCTCTCAGCTTACCTGGCACAGACATGGTTCCATGTAGGGTATGTTGTCGACAATTTTTGGTCAGCCTTGCTTGGCTCGCTCATCGTAAGCGTCATATCAATGCTTTTCTCCTCTGATGAGAAGAGGAAAAAAGAGGAAATTTGACTTTTCTGATAGAAAAGACAAAAACTGCCCAGCATGGCAGATTTGCCTGAGGGTGTTGAAAAATAAGAGGATTAATTGACCAAACTCAGGAAGTTCATGAATAGAGGCATCTCAAACAAGAAAAACTGGAAATGAAACCACTCCGATTCAAAGAAACAGGAAGAGCCACGTTTTTGATAATTATATGTGTAATAAGGTAGTTCCAGATCTGAAGTATGGGTATCCGCAAGGAGCGTTTCAATGGACGAAGACTATTTAAAAAAGGTTATCAAGTTTCAAAAGGATGAAATGACCGGCTATGTGATTTATGGTAAATTGGCTGGTTTGATTAAAGATCCTCACAATTCTGAGGTCCTTCGTGAAATGTCAGCTACTGAGATGCGCCATTATCAATTTTGGAAAAAGATCAGTAATGTAGAAGTTAAACCAAATTACCTTAAAGCGTTTTTTTCGGCATTAATGGCACGTGTCTTGGGAATAACTTTTACGATTAAACTACTCGAAAAAAACGAAGCCGCGGGCTCTGCAGAATATGCAGTTTTTGATTCGGTGGTGCCAGGAGCTTCTCAACTCGGAAAAGATGAAGAAGAACACGAATATTCACTAGCAGGGATGATCAAAGAAGATTTTCTATCGTATATGGGTTCCATAGTATTAGGTCTTAACGATGCATTAGTTGAACTGACTGGCACATTGGCAGGGTTAACATTTGCACTGCAAACTGGCAAACTGGTTGCGATTAGTGGCTTGGTAACCGGTATTGCAGCTTCTTTCTCAATGGCGGCCTCAGAATATCTTTCGGCTCGAGCAGAAAACAATCCTAAGGCTATCCGATCAGCGCTCTATACTGGCCTTGCCTACATAATCACCGTTATTTTACTCATCCTGCCGTATCTTTTGATACCTCAGCATGATACGGGTATCTACGTCAGCCTTGGTGCGACTTTATTAATCGCGGTGTTGATTATCTTTGGCTTTAATTTTTACATATCTGTAGCAAAAGACTTGTCGTTTAAACGGCGTTTTCTTGAGATGTTCTTAATCAGCATGGGTGTGGCAGTATGTTCCTTTGGTGTTGGTTTGTTGGTGAGAACTGCCTTTGGGGTTGAGTTATAAATTCCTTTGTAGGTTAAAAAATTGTCGCGAATTAAAGAGAAGGAGAGTCCTTCATACTTGATTTCTTGATTATGCTCACAGTATGTATTTGTAAAGATTCGGGGTATCGGCTTTTATTTCCACTAAGCAACATTTTGATTGACTGCGGCACACTTTTTTCGATTAATACTAATATGGGGACGTTGAAAAACAAGAGGATTAATTGACCAAACCCATGAAGTTCAATAATAAAGGCATCTCAAACAAGAACTGAAAATGAAACCCCATACCAATTCAAAGAAAGAGGAAGAGACGCGTTTTTGGCGATTTTTTATAGGATCGGGTGCGGTTCGACAGGTTGTATTTTTTGAAGAAATTACGAGAAATTGTAGATTGGGAATATTTCACGAAGAGGTTGATCTAATTATACAGGGACGAACCTGAATTCGCCCTCACCTACCTGACTAATCTCTTTGTATTGAATAATTGAGATCCCTATACGGATACAAGGGAGAAGTGACCATAGTGTACAAAAAAAGGAATCGATGATTAGTTTTGTAGACTCTTTTTGCTCCCTTTCGTGTTATTCAAGAGTATTTCGGTTCAAGTTATCGCCTTTTGACAAGAAATTTTCTGGTTTTTAGTAATTTCTATACAA
>NZ_DAOLQM010000329.1:0-1983 GCF_035418125.1 Atribacter sp.
AATAACCTCTTTCCGAACCCTTTTTATTTTCCTATCCTATAAATACCATTAAATGGATTTTTTATTCGGTCATCCTGAGGCTTCGTATTCAGAAGCCGTGAGGATATCATCTACTCAATCCGTCATTGCGAGACCTGGTTTTTTGAGGTCGTGGCAATCTCATGAGTCATCTTTTATTATTTGTAGGATTGAGAAATTATGGAACTGGGGAATTGAAAAAGATGAGATTCTTATAGTGTCCAGAAAAACACCGGACTCCCCAGAATGACAAACTGGGTGACAGAGATTGCCACGTCACTACGTTCCTCGCAATGACGGATTAGGAAAAAATTCAAATCCCCCTTACCCCCTTTGCTAAAGGGGGAAACGATTCCTGAGTAAGTATTTTCATCCTCATCTGGTGCTGCCAGGCAGCATGAAGGTCTATCCTTTTTTTAGATATTTACACCCTTCCTATAAATCCGTATAATAAAACAACATGAAAAAATACATCTTAAAACGTCTGCTTTTGCTTATACCAGTTTTAATTGGCGTGTCGATTTTAATATTCGTCATTGTCCGCCTCACCCCTGGAGATCCAGCACGGATTTTAGCCGGTGAACATGCTACCGAAGAATATGTTCAAGCTACTCGGGAGCGGTGGGGACTCGATAAACCAATGTACGTGCAATACTATATCTGGTTCAAAAGTCTGCTTCGAGGAGATTTAGGCCGCTCTATTACCACTCACTCTCCAGTTGTAGAAGAAATATTTAACCGTTTTCCTGCTACTCTTGAGCTTTCACTTTTTGCCATGTTTTTGGCCATTGTGATTGGCATATTAGCCGGAATCATTTCAGCTATACGCCAATATCACTTTTTTGATTATTTCTCAATGACCGTTGCTCTTTTCGGTATATCCATGCCGGTCTTTTGGTTAGGGTTAATGTTAATGTTTGTTTTCGGACTCTGGTTGGATATTCTTCCTATTTCCGGTCGGATCAATGTCATGATTCCCCTTCAAAATATCACCGGTCTCTACGTGTTGGATTCTATTCTGACCTTGAATTTTCAAGCCCTGGGAAGCTCGCTTCTCCATCTCATTCTTCCCAGCATTGCGCTTGGTACTATTCCAATGGCGATGATCGCCCGGATCACCCGATCTTCTATGCTTGAAATTATCCGCCAAGATTTTATACGTACCGAAAGAGCCAAGGGTCTACCAGAAAGAATGGTAATCTTCAAACATGCTTTAAAAAATGCACTGATTCCTATCATCACGGTTATTGGCATGGAATTTGGTCTCCTTTTAGGAGGAGCCATCTTAACTGAAACGGTTTTTGCTTGGCCGGGATTGGGTCGATACACAGTTGATGCAGTTTATGCTCGTGATTATCCAGCCATTCAGGGATCGGTTCTTTTTATTGCCTTCATATTCGTTGTAGTCAATCTCATTACTGATGTATTGTATGCCTATATTAATCCACGGATCAGGTACCATTAAATGATGAAGAATACTAGTGGAGTTTTTTCCGACTTTTTTTATATGATTCGCAAAAATAAGTCAGCTTTTGTGGGGTTGATCGTTATTGTTGCTATGGTAATTGTTGCCTTATTGGCACCTATCATTTCCCCCAATAATCCACTGCAGAGAAGCCTCGCCAATCGATTGAAGCCCGGATTCTGGGCAGGCGAAGAATATAATCAGTTCCCCTTGGGTACCGATTATTTAGGGCGTTGTTTACTGTCAAGAATCATCTGGGGTGCACGAACATCTTTATCAGTTGGTTTTATTGCCGTTCTTATCTCCACTGTTTTTGGTCTTATTTTAGGTATAGCTGGTGGGTATTATGGAGGATGGGTAGACACATTTTTAATGCGTATAGTTGATGTTTTATTTGCCTTTCCAAGCATTCTTTTATCGATTACAATTATGGCTGCCTTAGGAGCAGGATTAGAAAAAGCCATGATCGCTATTGGAATCGTTTATATTCCCCAGATGGC
>NZ_DAOLQM010000330.1:0-1965 GCF_035418125.1 Atribacter sp.
ACCGGATAGACATGATAGATATTATGGGTAATAAAAATACATGATTTACCCTTCTTTTTAATGTCATCAACAAAACCAAGTACTTTTTGAGTTTCGGACAAAGAAAGTCCGGTGGTTGGCTCATCAAGGATAATAAGATCAGCTTCAAAGTGAAGAGCCCGTGCTATGGCCACTCCCTGCTTTTCTCCACCTGACATTGTTCTAACCACTGCATCAGTAGTTAATGCCGAAGAGGTAAAACCCATATATTCTTTCATAATCCTCTCAGTTTTTTCTTTCTCTCTTTTTACATCGATAAATCCCCAGCGGGAGGTTATTTCTCTTCCCATAAAAATATTTCTCCAAAGACTATGCTCTTCACTTAAAGCACGTTCCTGAAAAACGGTTTCAATACCAATATCACGAGCTTTCGCCACACTAAAATTGACCAGTTTTTCTCCCTTCCAATAGAGATCACCGGAGTCCGGTTGATGGACTCCGGTGATAATCTTGATCAAGGTGGATTTCCCGGCACCATTATCACCTAATAAACCAACGACTTCATTGGTGTTAATCTCCAGGTTAATCCCCTTCAGGACCTCAACATGGCCAAACGATTTTTTGATATTACATAATTTGACCAAAGATTCTTGAGTAGTCACTAATTATCGAATCCCTTCTTCAGCCAGCTTCGCTACAGCTTCAACATTGCCTGCATCAATAAATCCGGAACCGGTATCGATATGAAGTCCGGAAAAACCATATTTTTTGGTTAAACAAATTTGGAGTATGGGCAGATATCCTTGGAGATAAGGTTGCTGATCGAGTATCAAATCACAGAAACCGTTTCGTATCGCTTCAACAGTAGCTGCTGTCAAGTCAAACCCAATCCCAATAACATCATCAGGACCCTTGCCAGCTCCCTTCAAATAGGTTTCTAAAGTAGCGGTGAGTCCACCATGATCAGTTACGATAATTTTGCAATCGGGGTGAGAAGAGAGATAACCGCTTACTATTGGAGTCCCCAGCGGGGCATCAGCGTTCACTTCGGGAGAAATCTCGATATAATCAACAACTAATTTGGCTTCTTCAAATGCATCGATTACTCCTTTGGTCCTCAGGCCACGAGTTTCCTGGGAAAGCAATCCCCAAACCATAGCCCGATCCCCTTCCTTAAGACCAAACTTTTCAACAGCTTTTTGACCTAAGGAATATCCAGAAGCATAGAGTTCCTGACCTACATATCCAAAACCTTTATCTTTATATTTCCCCTCTGCTATCGGCAGGGCAGTATTTTGTGAAGTAACGATAATACCAGCGGCGATGGCCTCATCAATAAGCGGATCAAGAGCATCATCACCAGGATGCCCCATTATTGCTATCCCATCAGGTTTCGCAGCTATGGCATCTTTGAACTGTGCAACCATCCGGTCAGGCTGCCACTGGGAAAACACATATTCAACCGTACAGCCAAAGTCCTCTTCAGCTGCTTTTGCACCTCGATATACCACTGAAGCAAAGGGATCTCCTTCTGATCCACCCGGGAAAAACCGAATCCGTATTTCTTCAAAATGTTTCCCCTGGGCTGATACTGCGCCAACCAAGGTTAAGACTAAAGACAAAACCACCATAAGAACTAAAATTTTCTTCATGCTTATACCTCCTTAATGGTTTAGAAAATATCCTTTTAAATTCCCCTTCTTAAATACTTTTTATTAACTTGGCCTCCCTTCCAGTGTTATTTTTTCATTTATAAACTTATTCTACCCCAATAAGTATAATTTTTTCAACATATATCAGTAAACAGCTGGAAGTATAATAAAGTCAATACTCATTTTACTCTTGATGAGTTATTTGTTCCTGTTTTATGGGTTTGACATCCAAGCTGCTTGATAATACCAGATGAAAAAAATACCCATCTAAAACCGTCAAAGCTAAGAGTACAACCTTTTTATGTTTGGATAACGTGGGAATTACATCCACCCA
>NZ_DAOLQM010000331.1:0-1959 GCF_035418125.1 Atribacter sp.
GTTAAAATGCACGGGTTGGGGAACGATTTTATAATTATCGAAGACCATGAAGCCCAAAAAATAGCTTCAATCAAGGATTTTACTATTGCTGCTTGTGACCGTCACTTCGGAGTTGGAGGAGATGGAGTGATACTCATTCTGCCCTCGCAAAAAGCTGATATCCGAATGAGAATATTTAATTCTGACGGGAGTGAGGCAGAAATGTGCGGCAATGGAATTCGCTGTCTAGCCAAATATGTATATGAAAGAGGAATAATTCCCGATCCGATTTTTACGGTTGAAACTAAAGCAGGAATCATAGTTCCCGAAATAACCTTAGAAGACGAGCGAGTAAAGTCAATTCGAGTTGATATGGGTCAGCCTTATCTTGAAAGTGAGAAAATCCCGGTAGACCTTAAGAAGGAGAGAATCATCCAAGAACCAATTGAAGTCTTAGGGAATACCTTTTATTTTACCGCCGTGTCAATGGGAAATCCTCATGCAGTGATTTTCGAAATTCCTGATCAATGGCAAACCTACGGGGAAACAATTGAGAAACATCCCCTCTTTCCTCGCAAAACCAATGTAGAATTTGTTCGTTGTTTGTCTTCCAATCAAGCCGAAGTAAAAGTTTGGGAACGAGGAGCAGGACCGACTTTGGCCTGTGGTACCGGAGCATGTGCAGTGTTGGTAGCTGGAGTCCTCAATCAAAAATTAAGCCCTAAAGCTGAAATCAAGTTGCCTGGTGGGAGTTTAACTATCGAGTGGTCAACAGAGAATCAGCATGTTTATATGGAAGGTCCAGCTCAGGAAGTATTTAACGCAGAATTGTCAGAGGAGGTATATGAGTCATGGATGTTGCATCGCGAGTAAAAAATTTACCACCTTATCTCTTTGCCGAAATTGAAAAAAAGGTGGAAAACATGCGAATTCAGGGGAAAGAAGTGATCGACTTGGGAATTGGTGACCCCGATCTTCCTACTCCCGAATTTATTATAGATCGCTTATGTTTAGAAGCCAAAAAAGCCGAAAATCATCGTTATCCTTCTTATCGTGGTTTATCTGCCTTTCGGAAGGCTGCGGCGAGCTGGTATACAAAACGCTTTGGGGTTACTTTAAATCCCGATCGGGAAGTTGTTTCGTTAATCGGTTCAAAGGAAGGGATTGCTCACTTTGCATGGTGTATTGTTGATCCTGGTGATATCGTTCTGGCGAGTGATCCTGGCTATCCGGTTTATAAAATCAGTACGATGTTGGCCGGTGGGATTCCCCTTGAACTTCCCCTGCTTAAAAAGAATCAATTTCTTCCCGATTTTACTTCTTTTCCTGAAAGTGTTTTAAAACGAACCAAATTGATTTACATCAATTATCCCAATAATCCAACCGGGGCTACTGTAGATCATAAATTTTTTCGGGAAGTAGTTGATCTAGCTCGTACCTACGATTTTGTTATTGCCCACGACTTGGCCTATTCTGAAGTAAGCTATGATGGGTATAATGCTCCCTCAATTTTCGAAGTTGATGGTGCTCGTGAAGTAGCTGTTGAATTCCATTCTCTTTCTAAAACCTTTAATATGACTGGTTGGAGAGTTGGTTTTGCAGTTGGCAATGAAAAGTTAATCGAGGCTTTGGGTCGGGTGAAAACCAATATAGATTCGGGAATTTTTAACGCTATACAGTGGTCGGGTGTGGAAGCTTTGGGAAGAACTCAGGAAGTACTGGATTGGATTCTCCCAATTTATACCCGTCGTCGTAATCTGGTAGTTGAATCTTTACAAGCTTGTGGATTTGAAGTCGAGAAACCCCGAGCCAGTTTTTATGTATGGGTACCGGTTCCGGTAGGATATACGTCAATGAGTTTTGCTGAACATCTTTTAGAAAGAACCGGTGTGGTGGTAACTCCAGGGACCGGTTTTGGTCAATATGGAGAAGGATATATTCGAATTTCCTTAACTAGCCCGGAAGAAATTTTAACAAAAG
>NZ_DAOLQM010000332.1:0-1945 GCF_035418125.1 Atribacter sp.
TTAAAATACTTCTTATTCCTTTTTTTCAAATAACTCATTTTATCTATCCTGAAAACCCACGGGCATGATAAATCAAGCCCCCACAAAAGAATCAAAAAATGGAGGAGCACAATGTATTGTGCCCGATCTTCGTTTAATGTAGCGACATGCCATGGCATGTCGAATCTTTGGCTTTTCACCCTCATCCTGACCTTCTCCCATCAAGGGAGAAGGAACTCTGACTCGTCATTGCGAGGAACGAAGTGACGTGGCAATCTCTTGACTTTAATCTTTTTTATTCCTCTCTCTTTAAATAAAGGGAGAAGGTTCGGGATTCGATTAGTTACTAAAAAACTCAAATCCCCCTAACTCCCTTTTCTAAAGGGGGAAGTTGATTTCTGGATAGCTATATTTCATCTTCATCTGATGCTGCTAAGCAGCATGAGGGTCTATCCTGAAAATACCAATATTGGTGAAAAAAGAATAAACAAAAAAAGACAAGGCACACCCCCCTTAAATCCCCCCTCAATGGGGGAATTCATTTGATGATATTTTCAGGATAGTAAATAATTTTCTGTTGTATAAAGGTATAATTTTCATTACAATATATGCACATAAAACCATTATCCATGAATTGAAAGCACTTTCTATAAAGAATTAAGAATTACTTTTTAAAGAAAATTATGTAACCAACTGAAATTTAAAAAGTTTAAACAACCAATTGTTTAAACTTTTTAAGTCTGAGTGTTTAGAATGTAATCCTCGAAAGCGAGGTTAGAATAGTGCATACCAGCGCAAGCAAAAAATGGGGCTTAGCAAAATGGATTATTGGTTTGGTAGTTTTGATTGTATTATTCATTATTGTCCAAACTATCGGAGGAAATCCCTACTTCAAATGGTTCTTTAACTCTCTTTATTCAATCCCTTCTGCAACTATTCACCACCAAATGTTGCCCGATGGGAGCTTTGAAGTTCATGAAATTATCGATTACCAAATGAGAAAACCCTTTCGAGGCCTCTATCGTGAAATCCCTCCTTCGCGATATGTCGAAATTGATAATATCCAACTCTGGACCGAAGGAATCGAAACCCAATCAGTGGAGTTTCTTCGTAAACAATCAAACGGATTTGAAGCTCGGGTATGGTTAGTTCCTGTGGGAAGTTATGAAAGGCTGGATCCCAAACAATCCCCCCTCATTCGTCTTCATGTTACTTACCGAGCACGAGGTATTTTTGAAAATGGCCCGCAAATAGCGCAAATTTTCCGACAATATTGGGGACAATGGGATGCACCGGTTGGGAAAATATCGGGTATTTTTGATTTTCCCGAATCGGTTCACATCAACACCATCTATCAACACCCTTCGGTAAAAATGGTTCAAAGTGGAAATCGATTTACCTTTATAACATCTCATTTTCCACCGGAATCCTTTGCCGAGGTCCGATTCCTCACTGATCCCGCTTCCGATCTCCCCTATGCCGCTGATAATCCAACCTTAACCATTGAAGAACTAAAACCAATCGAAAATGTTTACACTAAAACAGTTCGTTCGGCTTGGTTACCCTGGCTAGTCCTTCTCATCATATTTGGTTTTTTGTTCTTTCTTATTTTTTGGTTTATGGGAAAGGAGCATGTCATCACTTATCAGGGGATATATGAACGGGAAATCCCCAGTGATGATCCGCCCGATTTCATCAACGCTATGGTAAAAAATTTAGCCGGAAAGGTTGACAAAGATGGAATAGCATCAGCTATGATGAACCTTTACCATAAAGACTATATTGATTTTAAAGAAATACAAAATGGTCAAGGGATTCAAATCAAAAAAAATGAACCCGGTAGCGATCTTTCCCATTCTGAGGGATTACTCCTTAAGTTTTTAGCCCGCTTTGCTACTGAAAATGTTTTCAATTTTCAAGATATGCAAAAACGCCTTTCAAAATCGACTACTGAAGCAGGAAATTT
>NZ_DAOLQM010000333.1:0-1931 GCF_035418125.1 Atribacter sp.
GGGCACAATACATTGTGCCCCTACAATTTTATATTCTTTGGTAGGGGCTTGTTATCATGCCCGTTGGTTTTCAGGATAGAAAACGGGAAATTTAAATTTTACCTTAGATTCAAGGCTTTTGCCATAAAAAATATAAAAATACATCGAATTGATGGAGGGAGAGGGTATCATTGGTTTTGGCTGGTTTGGATGTAGGAACGAGTGGTTGTAAAGTTGTCCTTTTTCGTGAAGATGGAACTATGGTTGCTCAATCATACCGTGAATATCCTTTTATAACACCTCAGCCGGGTTGGTTGGAGATTAATCCCGAACATATTTGGGAAAGCGTTCTTGATGCACTTAACGAGGCTACGAAAAAGTCAAAAGAACCAATAGAAGTCGTAGCCGTTACCTCTCATGGGGAAACGCTTATTCCAATTGATAGATCTGGTAAAGCACTTTATAATGCTCTGGCAAATTTCGATACTCGAGCCCATACTTATATTGATTACTGGTTAGAAAGAGAAAACCCTTATAATATTTTTCGAATAACCGGCATGCCTCTGCATGGTATGTATACGGTTAATAAAATATTATGGCTCAAAGACCATTGTCCAGACGTTTTTAAAAAAACCTGGAAGTTTTGTTGTGTTGAGGATTATATTATTTATCGATTGACGGAAGATCAACCAGTAATCGACTATTCTTTGGCGGCTCGAACTATGCTTTTTGATGTAGTCAAAAAAGAATGGTCGGGAAAAATTTGTAAATTGGCAGGTGTTGACCCACAAAATCTCTCTCGAGCCATTCCCTCTGGAAGCATAGCTGGAACCATTAGCTCAAAAGTATCTGGCATAAGCGGCCTTCCAAAAAATCTTTTAATTGCCACTGGAGGCCATGACCAGCCTTGTGGAGTTTTGGGATGTGGAGTGAAAAACCCAGGTGAAGCGATGTATGGAATAGGAACCTCCGAATGTGTTGCGCTCAATCTTGGGGAAAGCGCCTTTTTTAGCAGAGAAATGTTGGAAAACAGTTTTTGCTGTTATCCTCATGTTGTGAAAGATTCCTACATTACTCTGGCGTATATAGCGTCAGGTGCGGTTGTGCTTCGTTGGTTTCGAGATGAGTTTGGATTTGAGGAACTTGAAAAAGCAGCCCAAATTGGTGGGAGCGCATACGATCTATTATTAAAGGAAATACCGGATAAGCCTGCCTCAGTATTTGTTCTTCCGCATTTTTCCGGCACGGGAACACCATACCTTGATGAAAAGTCACGAGGGGCAATAATTGGCCTTACTTTAGCAACCAGCAAGGAAGAAGTAGTAAAAGCGATTTTGGAAAGCCTCACTTATGAGATGAAAATAAATTTAGATTTATATGAAAGGTTCGGTTTACCTATCAACAGCTTGCGAGTGATTGGTGGTGGTTCTCGTTCGAGAGCGTGGCTTCAGATTAAAGCTGACATTCTTCAGAAAGCCTTGATCATTCCAAAAACTGGTGAAGCAGTTGCTCTTGGAACTGCTATGTTGGCAGGAGTTGCCAAGGGAGTATTCAAAAGTTTTGAAGAGGCAATTGATGCCATGGTTTCCTTTGAGGATTCCATCCAGCCAAACAATAGCTATTTACAAAACTATAATAATCGTTATCAGATATATCAGTTAATATATAAAGATTTGTTAAAAGTCAACAGAATGATCAGTGATCTGACCCGAGAAGAACAGTAGTTATTTTATCCCCATTTTTAATAAAAAAGGAGATTAATATTACCAGGTTTTTTAAAATAGTTATTAGACCCTCATGCCACTTTGATGACACCAGATGAGGATGAAAATATATATACGCTGATCAATTTCCCCCTTTAGAAAAGGGGGTAAGGGGGATTTGATTTTTTTACTGCTCCGTCATTCAGACTGTGTCACAATTATTTAGTAAATTATTTGCCCCCACCTATG
>NZ_DAOLQM010000334.1:0-1919 GCF_035418125.1 Atribacter sp.
GGTGTCTTTAATCCGTCATCCTGGACACTCTTCCCTTCTTCTTTTTCTCCCCCTCTCCCCCTCGGCGTCTTTCGCCAATACTCCCCCTAACCCCCTTTTCTAAAGGGGGAAATTGAACAGTATATACATATTTTCTTTATCATTTAATGCTGCAAGGCAACATGAAGGTCTATCCTAATTATGATATATCTTTTAAACATAAGTTTCATTAGCTGATTGACCAAAAATTTGTTTTTTTCTGATTTCTATCCAATTATAAAGCAGGAAAGAAGTATATTTGCTATTAATTCGAACTAAGGTATCTTCATAGCGGAATTCAAGAATATCGCGAAAATGGGTATTAATTCCTTTAATTTTCTTAATATCCATGGGTATTGTTCCAATTTGAATGACATCATTTTCAATAGTTAATCTTTGGTGTAAGGTTTTTATAAGACGGGTAGTCCGATCATTTCTTAAGGATATCTTAACTAAAGGGAAGGTTGCTTTTGGTAAATCGTTAACCCATTGTGAAAAAACCTCGATTTGATGATGAAATAAGTCGGGCAATGTTCTTCCTCCAATAAAGCCAGAATCATTGACTAACCAACGATTTTGGCAGGACAAACAGATTACCTCATCCTTTTTACCAAAAAGAGTACGAAAACTTGAGCAATGGGGGCAGATCCAGAGTACTCGCTCAATTCCTTGGGCTTTTCTTTTCCCGGGGTAGGGAATAAGGTATTTTTTTTGCCATTCCCATTCTGAATGATGGATAAATTCCATGGCTGAATAATCTGAGAAAGTATTAAAATTAACAAATATTTTAGGTTTTCTCCCCCGATCTGCCCAAACTGGATGTGATAACCAGGCTCCCTGAATACAGGCCGCAACAATGGGAACATTAAGAGAGAGAATAAGCTTATTCATGCTTTTTGGAGAGATTAAATGATCTTGAAAATTACCAGTCCAGGTAATGGTTCCTTCGGGGAAAAGACCTACAACTCCACCATTATTTAAGATGTCATAAATTGAATAAAGCATGGAAGGATCAGGTCGAGATTTAAACTTTTGGATTGCCCCTATTTTTTTGAGAAAAAAACGCTCAATTGGGTTTTGAAAGGAAATTTGTGCAATAACCCAGGAAATAGGATCATCAATATAAGGAGCAATAAAGAATGGATCGATCGGACTGACATGATTACTGATAAGGAGAAATGGTGGCTTGGGGATTTTTCCAGAAAATTCAATATGATAAATTTTATTTACTAAAGGGGAAACCCACTTTTTCCCTATCTTCCACAAAAGAGTATCAGCTGGTAAACTCATACTATATCACCAGTTTAAACCTTTAATTTCTTGCTTGTGCTTGGTTTCGAAATGCAATGGTAATGAACAGGCTATAGTTTCGTTAGATTATATCAATTTATTGAACATTATTGATGAAAAATTGATTAAAAATTATTAAAAACTACAAAAAGGTTCATTGATAAATGAAGAAATTAACTTGTTCCTAAAGGAATCAAAGGTATAATAATATACCAAGACTAAGAAATACAGTGAAGGAGGAACTAATCCAATGACAGAAGAAATGCCCCATCCAGGCCATGATAAGCATCTTTGTCACCTTCAATACAACGGGTATATGAATCAGAATTTTGATGATTTTAAAAAATTAGTCATGAATCCTCAATATATATGTCGGAAGTGTGGAAGAGCTGCCAATCAGGCAAGCAGTCTTTGTCAGCCGGAAAAACTATAGAAAAGCTGAAAGAGGGTGGGGGGAAACCACCCTCAAAATTACTTTGCTTCTTGATTAATCAGTACCATGGGTTGACCACAGCAGATTAATTCACCACCACCAACTGCCTTTATTTCAACTACGTTTCCACATATTTTACACTCAAAAACCTGTCCAATTTTTTCAACTTTTGGCATAA
>NZ_DAOLQM010000335.1:0-1916 GCF_035418125.1 Atribacter sp.
CTCCCTCTCAATTTTTTCATTCTCATTAACCTATTACTGCCTTTTATTGTTATGTTATAATTTTTTAACCAGTTGATTGAAAGGAGGGTAAAATTAAGTATTTATCGGGAATGAGCCAGCCTCAATTTTAGTTTCATAGCTTAAAAGCAAAAGGATATTAAAGATATAAACGGAAATTTCAATTGGTTTTTAAATTCGTTTAAAGGAGGTTTATTATTATCATGAAAAAATGGATGATGTGGGGAACAATATTTATGTTAGTCGTTGGTTTAATTGGTTTGGCCTCGGCACAAGGAAGATGTGTACAAGTGGGGGGAACTCTTGTTCATGGTAGCGCCGGTGATGCTTACCGTTTAGATCCTGCTGATGTAACCGATGGTATTTCCGTATCGATGACCGATAATATTTTTGAAGGCTTAGTCCGTTATAAACCAGGGACTTCCGAAGTCGAACCAGCTTTAGCCGAATCCTGGGAAATTTCTCCCGATGGATTATCTTTTACGTTCCATCTTCGAAAAGGTGTCAAATTCCATGATGGAACCGACTTCAATGCAGATGCAGTTGTTTATTCTCTGAAGAGACAATTTGATCCTGACCATCCTTTCTTTAAAAATGGGGAATGGGCCTATTGGCAGTGGATGTTTACCGACGTCAAGGATGTGGTAAAAGTCGATGACTATACAGTTAAAATTATTCTCAGTCAACCCAATGCTACCATCATGACCAGCCTCGCTATGTTTACCGCTTCCATAGTGAGCCCGGCAGCCTGTGAAAAATATGGTGCTGATTTCTTTAAGAACCCGGTTGGAACTGGGCCTTTTAAGTTTGTCGAATGGGTAAAAGATGACCACCTCACTTTGGAAGTTAATCTCGACTACTGGGGTGGACGGGCATATGTCGATAAATTGATCTTCCGGGTCATACCTGATCCTTCGGTTCGTCTTATTGAATTAGAAAAAGGGTCTATCGATAGCATGGAATATCCAACTGCTGATGATTTGGAACGGATTAAAAATAATCCTAACCTCTATATACTAGAAGCACCGGGATTAAATGTTGGGTATTTAGCCATGAATATGGGTGAAGATACACCCGGATTTGAGAAACCTTTTGGCGATGTTCGGGTCAGAAAAGCCATCGCTCATGCTATTAATAAACCAGAAATTGTTGAATATCTTTACCAGGGAACAGCACTTCTGGCAAAGAATCCTATTCCACCGATTATGTGGGGCTACAATGATGCCATTGAAGATTATGAATATAATCCCGAAAAAGCCATCGAGCTCCTGAAAGAAGCTGGTTATCCCAATGGTTTTGAAACTACCTTCTGGGTCATGCCAGTTTCTCGCCCCTATATGTTCGATCCTCCCAAAATTGCCGAAGCTATTCAAGCTGACTTGGAAGCAGTTGGGATTAAAGCCAACATCTACTCGGTTGAATGGGGAACCTATCTCCAGGAAACCGAAGCTGGAAAGCATCCTATGTGCATGTTAGGGTGGACAGGAGATAATGGCGATCCAGATAACTTCATCTATGTACTGCTTGATAAAGATGCCGCTATCGTAGGAAGCGCAGGAAATGTTGCTTTTTATCGCAATGATGAATTACACGACATTCTAATTAAAGCTCAGCGTACCTATGATATTGCTGAACGTACTGCTCTTTATGAAAAAGCCCAGGAAATCATTCATGCCGATGTTCCTTGGGTACCAATCGCTCATGCCAAAGTATTCATGGTTTTCAAGAAAAACGTCCGTGGGTTTGTGATGTATCCCACCGAACGAAAGTTCTTTAATACGGTTTCAATTGAGCAAGAGTAAGCCTAGCCAATTATTTCATAATTTTTAAAAAAGGGTTCGGAAATAACCTCTTTCCGAACCCTTTTTATTTTCCTATCCTATAAATACCATTAAATG
>NZ_DAOLQM010000336.1:0-1916 GCF_035418125.1 Atribacter sp.
CAAACTCGAGAACGCCAAAGAATGATGGTGCGTGAAAGGTCCCGGGTGTTGGTGACCACCCACTAAATTCCCCCAGAATGATATCGGTTCGATTAAAATTGATTTTCCACCGATCTCCCGGTTGAGGAGTTTGGATTCCCAATTCGGAAAAAGGAATAGCAATTTCTGCTGTCCAGCCGTTGGTTTTTTCCTGGATAGCGACTTCCCAGTTGGCATTCCAGGAAGGTCCAGATCGAGAAAAACTATCATATTGAGTTCCAATAGAATTCAAGGATAAATGATAGTAAAAGCTGCTGCTAAACCAGGGATCAATAAAAACCTCAACCGAATCATCGTAAAAAACTGGTCCGTCCTTTTGGTAAATGGTGATTTTGCGATTTTGTTCAGGAGAATCATCTACCTGAAACATGATATAGAGGTAAGTGGGTGAAAAAAGACAAGCTACGGTAGTTTGGCTGCTGGCCAACCCTTCTCCAGTGATAAGGGAAAATTCATTTTGAAAGTCGGCTTTTTCCCAGGATTTTTCATGAAGTAATCCATCGACCTGGATTACTTCATGAATGAGTTGAGCTTTGATGGTTCGGGGATTGGGGTGAGAATACTGAACGACTTGGACTTTCTCAACTGGAACCAGAGAATTGAGGTATTTTCGAGATGGAGCTTCGGCTTTTTCTTGGAAGGGTCCTTGTTTTAAGGAATCGAGTATTTCGCTGTTTAGATAGGGGTATGCAAAGATGACTGAACCTTGAAATTGAGCCAAGCGTGAGAATTCGACCATTTGGGAGAGGTTTTTAATATCGGGAAGATTAAAGGCTTGGATCCCGGCAAAAGCCGGCAGATTCCCTAATAAAAAAGTATTGACCCAATAAGTTAATCCTTTCATCTCATTTACTCTTGAGCTGTAAGTCATAGGGATCAATACATCCAAGTAATGATTTTCCGTCCAAAAAGGCCAGTTTTGCAGGAATCCGGGATTGAGCTCGATTGGCATCCCTCGGGGTTGAACAGCTACTGAAAGGATGATGTCCGGTTTAATTTGGTGAACTCTTGTATTTATTTCTGCCAGGAGGCCAGTGACCGATTGGGCTCGATAAGAATTCCAGAGACGATAGACATCCGGTTGGGTGAAGGGATCGATTGCAATTGGATCAACGCCGTATTGTGATAAAAAGTGTTCCCGATGCTCTTGAGCGTAACAGGTGTCGGCAATGGTTGTATCCGGGAATCGCAGATAGTCAAGGTGAATTCCATCCAGGTCATAATTTTGAAGAACCTCAATAAGAAGTCCGATATAAAATTCTTTTACTCCCTGATGGAGAGGACAGGCCCAATAAAAATGATTTTTCCCCTGGGTATAACCGACAGTTCCATCACGCTGAATGGATTGCCAAGCAGGAAACTTTTCCAGCAGCTCTCCAGGTTGGTTAAGACCGACATAAAACATGTCAAACCAGGCATGCACCTGCATATTGTAACTATGAGCTGATTCGATAAAGGCTGCAAGAGGGTCAAGATTGGTTTGTTCATATACCTCCATTTGGCTGGTAAGCCCTTGTTGAGCTAAAAAATCTGAAGGATATATGGTTTTACCCAGATAAAAAGATTCAACCAGAATAGCATTGAAATGAGCTGATGCCAATTCTTTGACCATGGCTTCAATGCCATCTCGGGTATTGGGAATGCTTCTCACATCGATCCACACTCCACGGAACTCAGGGAGGGCATGAGTCAAGGTTGCAGGAGCCAGAATAGTAAAAAGGATGAATAAAATATAAAATAGAGGGCCTTTTTTTAGCATGGGAGTGTTCTCCTTCAGGTTGAGTTGGAATTTTATTCATTATTCCAAAGCCAGATCTGAAATGCAATAGCTTGAGAAAATAGAGTAAGGGGACAAGAAAAAACTGAGGGGGAGAGGG
>NZ_DAOLQM010000337.1:0-1890 GCF_035418125.1 Atribacter sp.
TTTAGTAAACCGATTCTGTGAAGCAACTCCAACCGATATTTGCGAGGAAGCCGTGGATAAATTTGCCGAGTTTATTCTGGATCCATCTAAAATGGATCAGATTTTAGCCGATCTCGATAAAATTGCAGATACTTATTGGAGTGGTCAGTAAATAAGTAAACCGAGGGGGATTTCAATCGAGTCCCCCTCTTCATTAAAAGGGGTGTTGGGTTTGGTTGGTGAAAAGATCAGCGCCTATCTTTTTTTAGTGCCGGCTATCGTAATGGTTGTTCTTTTTTTATTGATTCCAGCTGGTTACACAGTAGCAGTGAGTCTTACTAAATGGGATGGGCTCAGTGCACCAAAATTTACTGGTCTGGGGAATTATTTTCGGTTCATTCAAGATACGGTTTTTTTGACCTCTTTAAAAAATACCATTATTTGGGTTATTTTTACCTTAGCTCTTTCGGTGTTGCTGGGACTTTTAATTGCCTACTTCGTCAACCGGGTGAGGTTTGCCTCATTTTTTAAAGCGGTTTTTTATATTCCTCTTACCATTTCTGCAGTTACCACTGGGTTAATTTGGTTATGGATGTATTCACCCGATTTAGGAGTCATCAACACCGCATTGACTGCTTTAGGATTTTCAGGACGATCATGGATGTCGGAAGTTCCTCTCAATACTTATTCCATGATCATCTCCTGGACCTGGAAGACGGTTGGTACCAATATGGTGATCTTTTTAATCGGTCTTCAAGCGATTCCCGTTGATCCGGTTGAGGCTGTCAAGCTCGATGGAGCTACCGAATGGCAAACCTTCCGTCACGTGGTTTTTCCCATGCTAAAGCCGATAACCACCGTGGTCGTCTCAATGAGCTTAATTAATTCTTTTAATATTTTTGATATTATTTATGTCATGACTGGCGGAGGACCTTATCGATCTTCTGAAACCTTAGCCGTTTCAATGTTCCGGGAATCTTTTGTTCTCTTTCATATGGGATACGGAGCGTCAATCGCAATTTTTCTCTCGGCAATCGTCTTATTTATATCCTGGATTTACATCCGAGAAGTTACCCGACATGAATTGAAATACTGAGAGGATTAAAATATGAGCTGGAAAAAAGCCATCATTTATGGAATATTAATCATTCTCTGTTTTCTCTGGATTTTACCAATTTGGCCAACGGTTTTAGTGTCCTTGAAAAGCAATCTAGAATTTGGCGTTCAAAAATTTTGGGAACTCCCCAGCCAAAATGCTTTTTGGCCTAATTTAGTGAAAGCCTGGAACCAGGCAAAATTGGGACGATACTTCATCAACAGTTTACTCTACGGGTTAATCGGTGCTGTTGGAGCAATTTTTATTGCTTCTCTGGCAGCTTTTAGTATTTCTCGATTAAATATTAAAAACTCTTTCAGCTGGTTTTTTCTGATTTGGAGCGGAACCATTTTCCCTTTTCAAATGTACCTCATACCTCTATTTAAAATGTATATGTCCTGGGGTCTGTATGATACTTTTCTTGGGATGATTCTCTTTTATATTGCTATCTGTATTCCCTTTTGTACCTTTATTTTTCGTAATTATTTTCTCACCCTTCCTGGAGAGGTTCTGGAAGCTGCCAAATTGGATGGATGTAGTAATCTAAAAGCCTATTGGAAAATTTTTATGCCTCTTTCTAAGCCGGCAATAGCTGTACTTCTTCTTTTTCAATTCACCTGGGTTTGGAACGATCTGATGTTTGGGATGGTTTTGACCCGATCTACCGAAGTAAGACCAATTATGGTGGGATTAGCACAATTGCAAGGTTTTCGTGCCGGTTCAGGAACCGATATCCCCAGTTTGATGGCTGGAGCTTTTGCCGCTTCACTCCCAACCATCATTCTGTTTGTTTTCCTCCAGAGATATTTCATTGA
>NZ_DAOLQM010000338.1:0-1866 GCF_035418125.1 Atribacter sp.
TAGCGAAAGTAATTGGACAAGTCGTTTCAACAATGAAATTAGATATCTTTAAAGGTTTTAAATTATTGTTAGTTAAACCGATTGATATTAAGGAGAAACCAAAAGGGAAAAGTTTTTTAGTGCTTGATACGGTTCAAGCTGGAGTGGGAGATATAGTATTGGTAATGGATGAGGGGAATTCAGCGCGGACAGTTCTTGAAAATACCACTGCTCCAATTCGTTCAATTATCGTGGGTATAGTTGATGAAATACAAACCACCCAAAGAGGAGAGAAATAATGAAAAAAGATTCGGAAAACTCTATTCGTATCTTGAACAACATAGTTAATGGTTTATATTCTTCAACCGTTACCAATCAACCAGATGCTCTCCCTCTAAATACCAAGGAAAAAGTTTTACGAGTTGCAGTTGGGTCCGATCATGGAGGATTTGAAGCCAAAGAAAAACTGAAAGTTTTTTTAAAAGAGTTGGGTTATCGAGTGACCGATGTTGGGACTTACAATACTGAAAGTGTTGACTATCCTGATTTTGCTCTCAAAGTAGCTTTAAAAGTGAAAAGTGGTGATTGTGAAAGAGGGATTATGATTGATGGAGCTGGAATTGGTTCATCCATGGTTTGTAACAAGGTAAGGGGGATTCGAGCGGCACTATGTTACGACTTAAAAACTATCGTTAATAGCCGTGAGCACAATGATGCAAATCTACTTACGTTAGGTGGCCCACTCCATCCTATTGAACAAATTTATGAAATGGTAAAAGTTTGGTTGGAAACCAGATTTGCTGGTGGAAGGCATTGGAAACGGATTAACAAAATGATGGAAGTTGAAAAAAAGTATTTATAAATTAATAAAACTCAATTTAAGGAGTTCGTTATGAACCAGGAAGAGCTGATCACGAAAATAACTCAAGAAGTCATTAAAAGGTTCAATGAGATAACTCATACGAAAGAAACAACTGGTGTTAAAGGCAAGGGAACCATCTCTGAATGCGAGAGTGGAATAATAATCAATTCTCCGATGGATCTGGCTCCTTTTATTGATCATACTCTTTTAAAGCCAGATGCCAAACAAAGCCAGATTGATCAACTTTGTCAGGAGGCTATCCAGTATCATTTTTGTTCGGTTTGTATTCAACCTTTTTGGGTGAGTTACTGTGCAAAAAAACTCCGCGGAACTGGTGTTAAAGTGTGTACTGTTGTGGGATTTCCATTAGGGGCGAATGACCCAAAAAGTAAAGCCTATGAAACGAGGCAGGCCATTGAAGATGGAGCCCATGAAATTGATATGGTGATTAATATCGGTGCCATGAAATCAGGAAATATAAAAATGGTGGAAGATGACCTCCGGTCAATCAAGAGGGCTTGTCGTCAAACAACAATTTCCAAAGCTATTATTGAAACCTTTCTTTTAACTGATGATGAAAAAGTTATTGCCTGTCAATTAGCCAAAAAAATTGGATATAATTTTGTTAAAACCTCTACTGGTTTTGCAGGTGGAGGTGCAACAGTTCACGATGTAGCTCTCATGAGAAGAACAGTAGGACCCAAAATGGGAATCAAAGCAGCTGGTGGAATTCATAATTTTGAAGAAGCCAAAGCCATGATTGCAGCTGGAGCAACTCGACTGGGAACAAGTTCTGGTGTGAAAATTGTTAATGGTTAAAGGATTTTGAAAATTCTATGGATGAAAAAAATCGAGAAAAAAACCAAATATTAACAGAAATTATAACCGAAACGGTTTATAAGTATTTGGCGGACGCTGGGTTGACTTTGGATCAAGACTTTAACATCCCGGTCGAGGTCTCCAATCGTCATGTGCACCTAACTCGAGAAGCCTTAGATGCTTTATTTGGCCAGAATTATCAGCTA
>NZ_DAOLQM010000339.1:0-1857 GCF_035418125.1 Atribacter sp.
GCAAACTTTTTAAGCATATCAAAAAAGATCCTCTGCCATCAACTTTCAGCTTATGCAATTAACAGTGATTACATCAATTATAAACTTAGTGTCAGATTTTTTATAATTACCTTTTTTAAAAAATTGAATGGTCGGACTCAATACAGTATAATTCAAATTCATCCAAAACCAAAATCAGTGATTCAGAACCTTCATCAGTTGATGCAATGCCTATTCTTGAGTTTTTATTTTGGAAAAGAACAGTTCAAACAATTTATTTAAGGAGGTGAAGTAATAGGAAAAATTAAAGAGAAAAACATTAGTGGTTTCTCTTTCCAGCAAAATAATTAAACCCTTTTTAAATCAAGCCTTGGAATAACTGCTTTTATAATATGCTAAAACACATCCGTCCAAAATAAATTTTTAAGATAGAAAAAAAGGCTGGTTGATATACCCAACGAAGTGGTATTTTTGTTTTGTGCAACAAAAAAACAACCAGCCATGACAAAAATATCACTTTTCAGTCAGATAATCAGTCTTCTTCCCCGAAATTCTTTTGATAGATTAGCCAATAAGTACCAAACCGATAAAAGTAATAAAGGCATTAATAGCTGGACACACCTTGTTTTCATGTTGTTTTGTCATATAGGACAGGCCTCAAGTGTCAGAGATATTAGCAATGGATTGCGGAGTATAACTGGCAACCTGAACCATCTTGGGCTGGGATGTGCACCCTCCAAGTCTGCCATATCTTACATCAACAAACATCGCAATTGGCAGTTATTCAAAGATTATTACAATGATTTGCTGGAGCATTTTCAGAGTCAGCACACTTTTATCCGTTCCAGACTAACCAGGTTACGTCGAAAGATATTCATTCTTGATGCCACTATAATCCCATTATGCCTGAGTGTCTTTAACTGGGCTAAGTTCCGAAGTCAGAAAGGTGCTGTAAAGCTTCATCTTATGCTTGATTATGACGGTTGTTTACCTGTTTTTGCTGATCTTACCAGCGGGAAGGTTCATGAAATAAATGTTGCCAGAATAACTGAGTACCCAAAAGGGAGTGTACTGGTTTTTGATATGGGATATATTGACTTTAAATGGTTGCATATTTTGGACAGCAAAGACATATTTTTCGTGACCCGTGCAAAAGATAACATGGATTATCAAATAGTGAAGGATCATGATACTCAAACAATGGAAAATGGTTATATAGTTGAAGATGTAAGCATCATGCTTTCAGGCTTTCAGTCTTCTCAGAACTACCCCCAACGTCTCCGCCTGGTTAAGATCTGGGATAAAGAATTGAATTGTGAAATGACATTTATGACCAACAACTTTTTTTGGACAGCAAAAACTGTTGCAGAAATATATAAGGAACGTTGGAACATCGAGATTTTCTTTAAAAGCCTTAAACAACACCTTCACATAAAAACCTTTGTCGGAACTTCTCCCAATGCGGTAATGATCCAGTCCCGATTATTATCGGGATGGACTGCACTCATTGCCATGCTTGTGCTGACATTCCTGAAAGCAAAGGCTGAATATCAGTGGCATTTGTCAAACCTGATAACATTCGTAAGGTTGAACCTCTTTGTAAAAATTGACCTTTTCTCCTGGTTAAACAATCCATTTTATAAAAAACCAACTCCAACTGAATATCAACTATCGTTATTTTCAGGATAATGGGGGCTTAATTTCAAAATCCGTCCAAAATCATTAATAAATTATTGTATATCAGTTGCAATTTTTGTTAGAAAAATTTATTTTGGACAGCAGTGATGCTAAAATAAGACTTAATATAGGAACTCAATTTGCTTTAGTAAAAACCAAGATGGATGATCCGATAATAACCACTAATGGTTTTGGATTTCA
>NZ_DAOLQM010000340.1:0-1813 GCF_035418125.1 Atribacter sp.
GCTCGAATATTTACGAATCATGGTGTTTATTTTGGTTATAGCTGTATTGGTACAGTTGGTTGAAATTTTGCTGAAAAAAAACCTTCCCAATCTATATCGGGCCATGGGGATTTATCTTCCTTTAATAACCACCAATTGTGCGATATTAGCGGTTACTTTTTTTGGAGTTGATTATAATTATAATCTTCTGCAGGTGGTCATTTATAGTATCAGTGTTGCTCTTGGATTTACTGTTGCTACCGTTTTGTTAGCTGGTATTCGGGAAAAATTACGGTATGCAAAAGTACCGAGTTTTTATCGTGGATATCCAATGGCGTTTATTGTTACCGCTCTCCTTGCCATTGCCTTTATTGGATTTAAGGGTTTGATAAAGTAGAGGAGGATGTTGAAATGTCGATTCTTTTGCCGACGGTTTTGATCGGAATTTTGGGGGTAGCTTTTGGATATATGCTGGCTTGGTTCGCCCAAAAATTTGCTATACATACCAACCCTTTAATTAAAAAGATCGAGGAGATTTTACCTGGTGCCAATTGTGGTGCCTGTGGATATCCTGGTTGTTCTGGATTAGCAGAAAAAATTGTCAACGAAGACGCTCCGGTGAATGCCTGTCCGGTTGGTGGCGTAAAAGTGTGGACTGAAATCGCTAAGCTTACCGGAAAAACCACTGGAAAGTTAGAAACCAAAAAGGCAATGTTGGTCTGTCAAGGTGGGAAAGGAACTGTTCAAGAGTTAGGTACTTACTTTGGAATTGATGATTGTCGAGCAGCAGCGGTTTTAGGTGTATCTCATATAGGTTGTATTAATGGTTGCTTGGGATTGGGCACTTGTGAGAAAATTTGTCCGTTTGATGCTATTCATATTAATCCTGAAACCAGTCTTCCAGTTATTGATTGGGCAGAATGTACTGGTTGTGGAAAATGCGTTGAGGAGTGTCCGCGCAAAGTATTGGCCTTAGTCCCAGGGAGAGAACAAGTGCAATTAGCTTGTTCATCTCCAGCCAGTGGGAAGGAAGTTCGCCGGATTTGTAGCAAGGGGTGTATTAAATGTCAGCTCTGTGTGAAAGCCTGTCCGGTTCAAGCCATTCATTTCCAGGATGGAGTGATCAAAATTGATCAGGAAAAGTGCACGTTATGTGGTTTATGTAAAGAAAAATGTCCAACCCGTTGCATTCTTTGTCTCCTGACCAAAGATCGAAAGGATGCAGAAAAGACTCTAGCCCCGGTATCGGAATCATAAAAATCTGGTTAAATTTTTCATTTTCAGAAAAAACTGGAGGAGAAAATGGCCCATTTGTTAGGAATTGATATTGGAACAACCAATACCAAGATCATAATTTTTTCAGAAAATGGAGATATTATTGAAGAAAGGGCATTTCCCACCCCGTTTATAAGTGATGAATATGGTGGATGTTACCAACCTCAGGAAGTTTTGAACGCTTTATTGGAAAACTTAAAAGGCTTTTCTTCTGATGCTAAAAAAGAAGTCGTTGCTCTGAGCATATCAAGCTTTGCTGAAGTGATGGTTGGTTTGGATCAGTCCCTTCAGCCGATTACCAAGAGTCCGGCCTGGTTTGACACCCGAACTGATTTCATTTTCCAAGAAATGAAGGGCATCATCAACAATGAGAAGATCTATCGATTAACTGGTTTGTCGCCTCAATCAAAATACTCTTTTTATAAGCTCGTATGGCATCGAGAAGTTGAGCCAAAAGTTTTCCAATCAGTTCGATATTGGACTTCGATGTCAGGATATATTTTAGCTGCTCTTTCTGGAGTGCTATCTTTTGATTATTCTTTGGCTTCACGAACCATGT
>NZ_DAOLQM010000341.1:0-1807 GCF_035418125.1 Atribacter sp.
GAATTTGTTGGATGGTATTTTCAGGATAGGCAGGTATTTAAATTCCCATTGGACCCCCTTCTTCAGGTTTAAACATTTGTCGAAGTTTCCGAATCATAATATCAGTCGCATTGATAAAAGCTTCTTCAGTCGAACCACCGATATGAGGGGTACAGATTAAATTATCCAGACATATCAATTCTTTATCACTCGGGGGTTCAGTTTCAAAAACGTCCAAGGCTGCTCCAGCTAAATGACCATTTGCTAACGCTTGCATGAGAGCTTTGTGATCAATTACTTTACCCCGAGAAGTGTTAATCAAATAGGAGCCTTTTTTCATTAATTGAATGGCTTCTGCTGATATCATTCCCTTGGTCTCTTCGCTCATGATAACATGGAGCGAAACAATATCACTCACCGATAGTAAATCTTCAAGGCGAACCGCCCGTTTTACTTCAGATTTAACAAATTGTTCTTCAGGAATATAGGGATCATAAGCAACAACCTGAGCATTCATAGCTTTAACTATAGCTGCAACTCTCCGACCAATGCCTCCAAACCCAATAATTCCCCAGACCTTTCCTTCTATGGTCCTACCGGTATATTTACTTTTTGCCCAATCACCGGATTTTAAAAGACTACAGGTGGTAAAAGCATATCTCAACAAGCTAATGGCTAAACCTATAGTCAGTTCGGAAACACTGGCAGCAGAAGCTTCAGGAGTGTTGATTACTTTCACTCCTTTATTTTTGCAGGCTTCCTTATCGATATTATCGGTACCAACCCCTGGTCGAGCAACAACTTTTAAGGTTGGTGCATTATTAATAATATTTGCAGTCACTTTTGGTTTTGACCGAACCACAAAAACCTGTTTATCTTGAATTTTTTGAATGATCTCATTCTCATCATCTGAATTTAGAATAGTAACTGGCCCAACCGCTTCATTCAATCTTTTTGCCATATCCTCTGGTACTCCAGCAGCGCACAAGACCCGAATTTCTTCACTCATGTTCATAAACCTCCCAAGCTTTGTTAAGTGCCGCTTCGGTATTTAATGCTTTTCCTTGAGACTTAAAAGCTCGCCCCAGAGTAATTAAGGTATTTGAAATATCAAAGGCATCGACATATCCTAAATGACCAACTCGAATAATTCTCCCTTTCAGCTGGCCTTGGCCACCAGCAATGACTATTCCATTGTTACGGAAAAAGCCGGTGATTTTCCCAGCTTCGATTCCTTCGGGTATCATAATTGAAGTAACTGCCGGAGACGCGATTTTTTCATCTTTAACCATTAACTCTAAACCAAGTGCTTCTACGCCGGTACGAAACATTTTAGATAATTGCAGATGACGTTTAAAAACGTTCTCCAAGCCTTCTTGCTTAATCATATTCAATGCTTCATTTAAACCAAATAGCAAGGTTACCGCTGGGGTATAAGGATTTTCTGGAGTCGGCTTTTTAAGCGATTTTAATGCATTAGCTAAATCCCAGTAGTACCTTGGGCACTTTGCTTCTTGATTGTATTCCCAACCTTTTTTACTTACACTGAAGAAACACAAGCCAGGAGGAGTCATTAGAGCTTTTTGTGAAGCGGTAATAACAACATCAATTCCCCATAAATCAGTTTTACAGTCAATCGCTACCAGCGAACTCACCGCATCAACTAAATACAGAACATTATGTTTTTGGCAAACTTCACCAATTGATTTAAGATCCGAGTAAACTCCGGTGGATGTTTCGTTATGGGTAATAAAAACGCCTTTTACGTCTTTTCCAGCTTCACTACTAAGGAGGAGATCGATGTCCTGAGCCGTAACTGCTTTCCCCC
>NZ_DAOLQM010000342.1:0-1776 GCF_035418125.1 Atribacter sp.
CCCTTTACCGAGATAACTTATCCAGATATGAAATTTGACTTCATCATGAAACCAGCTTTTGTCAAGGGCCAGAAACCCTTGTTCAGCCATACTGATACCTGGGATTTACTCATGCCTTCTTATGTAGCTGGGGAGAAAAAGGAAGCAGCGGTTAAATATCTGCAATATTTAGCCAGCGCTGAAGGACAGTTGGTTTTTCTCGAAGAAAATCCTGGGCTCCCAACCCCTCGTTCCCTTTGGGATAATGATTACTTTAAAACTGGTAAAGGTGCCTATCTTGAGCCGGTTATAGATGCCATGAAAGAGGGTTCCTTCCGATATTGGGGTCCATTCCCAGAACAAGACACTCTGCTCTATAACATCTGGTGGCCAAGTATCGATGCTATGATTCATGGAGAATTAACCGTTGACCAAACCTTGGAACAAATGGAAGTTAACTCCAATCAACAGGTTGCCACAATGAAAGAAAAATACCCGAACGTACCGGCAACCTTTATTTATTGGGATGGACTTCCTGAAGATTTAGCCATTAAGTAAGATAGTATTTCTATTACTGGAAGGAATTTTTTTGTGGATTCCTTCCAGTAATAAAATAATAAAAAAAGTCTTTTTTTATTATTTTATTATGGTTTTGTTTGACTGATTAAGAATCAAGCCCTTCGGTCAAAAGGAGGTTATTGCGAATGCAACGTGGCTTCGCCACACGATATTTCCCCTGGCTGGTTTTGATTCCTGCCTTAGTCTGGTTTATTTTATTTGTGGCTTATCCTTTTGGTTATTCGATAGTGAGCAGCTTTTTTCTTTGGTTTGTTCAAAACCCAGCCTCCAGTAAGTTTGTCGGTTTGAAAAATTACTTTGATATTTTTAAAGACCCTCGTTTTATTACTGCTCTCAGAAATACTTTGCTATACGCTCTACTAAAAACTGGTTTAGTCGTTTTTATCGGTGTGCTATTAGCTAAAACTTTATTTGCTATTAAATTTGGAAGCAGGGGGTATATGTTTTCAATATTTTTACCATCATTATGCTCTGCGGTGGCCATAGGTCTTTTTTTTACCTACCTCTACCAACCCCAATTTGGATTATTTAATGCCTTACTCAGTAAAATTGGTTTTTCAAGGCAAGGTTTTCTGAACAATCCTCAACAAGCAATTTATTGTGTAATTTTTACTGAAGTTTGGCAAGCTCTTGGATTCTCAACCTTAATATTCTTAACTGGACTCAATACCATACCCGATGTTTTCTATGAGGCGGCTCAGATTGATGGTGCCAGCGCCTTTGTTACCTTTTGGAAAATAATCTTTCCTTTGGCAAGAAGAGTGTTCCTTTTTATAACAGCAATTACAGCTATTTCTGCATTCCAGGCTTTCGATTTAGTTTTTGTGATGACCTTATCCGGTGGTGGAACTGGAGGTTCATCGGGTGGCCCTGGTTACAGTAGTTATACCATGGCTCTGCAAGTTTATAACGATGGAATACTTCGATCTCAGACCGGGATAGCTTCAGCTATTGCAATAATGCTCTTTATCATTATTGGGGTATTAACCCTTTTACAGCTTAAAATTCTTAAACCAGAATGGGAATATTAAAGAGTGGGAGGATTAAAATGTCTTCAAAAAGAAAAAACGAGGTAACTGAGCAAACCAAATCCCATACGATCGCTATCATTGTTTCTCTTATTATGATAATCCCTTTTATTTGGATGATTCTGTCATCTTTTAAACCAGGAACCGAAATCGTAAAAATGCCTCCCACTTTTATCCCCCATACTTTTAC
>NZ_DAOLQM010000343.1:0-1767 GCF_035418125.1 Atribacter sp.
GGTCGTTCATCGGTAAACCATGACTCATATGTTACAGCAATATAGCCGTCTTTTTTTAGAAAGTCTTTCCAATAATTCAAGCCTTTTTTAAAACCGATATTGGCAATAGCTCCTTCAGACCATATAACATCAAATTCTTCATTTTGAAACGGTAAATTATCCATTGAACCGACAATGCCTTTTATTCTATTCTGCAAACCGAGCTTTTCAGCGTTAGTATTAAATTTTTCAATAAAATCGGGGGAAAGATCAAGTCCAGTAATTGTTCCTTTGGTGTTTTGTGCAAGAATCATTGTTTGACCGCCGGTTCCACAAGCAAAATCTGCAATATTTAATTCATTGGAAAAATTGTCAATAAAACTTAAAGCCCTAATAGTAGATTCAGGGCTACCAGGCCCCTGCCGTTCCAGCCTTCCAAAATAATCACAAATTAAGTTTAAATCAAAATCGTGAATTAATGTTTTTTCGTTTTCCATATGCAAAGCTATATTTGGATTAAGTAAGTCTTTTTCTTTCATTCAATTTCTCATCCCCCTAATACCGGTTTCGAGTCTTTTAACTTCCCTCATGAAAAAGCCTTGGGATTCATTGTTTTTTGCTGACGAAGATTGAAAGAGATATGTCCAGGTTCCACCCAAAGGGCCCAAAAAAATTTAGGTAAAAAACACTTACATTTAATATGGTCGGGGCGAGAGGATTTGAACCTCCGGCCTCTTGAACCCGAGTCAAGCGCGCTAACCAGACTGCGCTACGCCCCGATAGATTTAAACTATAGCAAAAAAAAAAGTTTCCTTCAACCGGTCAAGCATTTTTTTAACCAATAAAAAAAGGCGGGCGATTTGCCCGCCTTTTTCACCGGCGTCTATTTGGTTTCTATTTCTACCTTTTTTGCCTTGGGCTTACTCGGTTCAGTTTTAGGTAAGGTAATTTTTAAAATTCCATCTTGATAGTTTGCTTTAACTCCATCTTGATCTACTTCGGTTGGTAAACCTATAACTCTTTCGAAATTTCCTCGATATCGTTCCATAATGCAACAACCGGTATCTTTCTGCTCCCATTCATCCTTCACTTCTCCACGAATTTCGATTCGGTCTGCTGTAACATTGATATCGATGTTCTTTGGATCAATTCCTGGTAGTTCAGCTTTTAACACAAATTCAGTATCGGTCTCAGTCATGTCGATCGGTGGATAATTACTCCTTCGCAATGGTACATTCGCTAAAGTAAAATCAAATAAATCATCAAACATACGATCGAAATCGGAACGAAGATCAAATACATCCCAGAGCCTTCGAGCAGGCCTTAATAGCCTATCTTCTTTCCTTAATGATAGGGATTTGTTCACCATGTTTCGTACCCCCTTTATTTTTTTTCTGTTCAGTATTCATTATAATCAAAGAAGGTCAAATTGTCAAGACTAAGGTCAAATTTAGTCAAAATTTTCTATAAAATGATATTCTAAAACCTGAGATATTTTTAAATCGGGAATGGATAAATAATATCCTACAATATCCACCAAGCACTCCAGAGGAACCAAACCAATTATCTCCGATCCCTGAATTTCTACACCATAACGACGGGCTTCTATTTTTACCAATTCATAAGCCTGAACAACCGTACTCATTCGGTAATTTAAAAGGTTCATCGACACTTGAACCAGATCTCGACTCCTTAAGTTGACACCGATAGCTTTAACACGGGTTAATCCTCCGTATTCTCCCCTCACTTTTTTAGCAATTTCCTTGGCAATTTTTATATCAGTACTTT
>NZ_DAOLQM010000344.1:0-1755 GCF_035418125.1 Atribacter sp.
GCTACTCTCGCTCCCTACGAAGGATCAGTACCAGTCTATGGACGAGGTCTTTATATCATTAAAGACGATCAAAAACCCGAAGATCCAGTAGGGCTGGCAACAGTAATATCCGACCAAACCCGGAATTTAACTCTATCCATTAAACAAAAAATCAACCAGCCCCGGTTATTTATTCTTTCACCCGATAAAAAAGGTAATTTCCAAACCCAGGAAATTAAAATAGCCAGTCAGCTCGATAAGGGTCAGGAAATTCAGGTAACAATCGACTCTCCCATGACTTTTATTGCCTTAGGTGGTTTTCTTGAAAAGAAATCAGAATTTTACGAGGGATGGGCAATGGTGTTCACTGAAACCTCCCTCGATGTCGAAGTTAATCTCCCCTCTGAAGGGTACCCCCTTCAAAAGAATGTGGTTGAGATCAAAGTTACCGACCGGTTTCTTAATCAGCCAGCATCGGTATATGGAATATTGGAAGTTTTCGATAACCGAGTAGCTTCCAAGAGTCCTCGGGAACCTTTAGTGTCGGCTCTGGGAGATTCCTATCGAAATCTATCTAATTATCTGGTTTCTTGGCGGGATTGGACTGGTATTGACAAAGGGAAGAAAGATGGTGCTAGTTTCTTTGAACAAGTCACCACCTTCGTTTTGGGTGAAAGTAAAGCACCAAATGCAATGCTGGCAGCACCTCAACCATCGCAGATAGGGGAAGAAGAAACTCAGGTTTCAGGAGAATATATTCCTCAGGAAACCATCCGCGAGGGTGAAAAAAAGGTGGTATACTGTGGAGTTTTTCACACCGGAGCAGATGGAAAAGCTAAGATTACGGTACAGCTCCCCCCACAAACTGGCCGTTGTTCGGCTCGAGTTGTTGTCGTTGATCGTTATGACTACCAGGAAAGCTCTCAAGTCATCGATGTTCAGAAAAAGAATTATGTTGAGACGGATCTTTCCGGCTTGGTTATGCCAGGAGCAGTCCTCTATCCCCGGGTTCAGGTGGTCAATACTGGCTTAGAAAACTTGGAGCTAAAAATTTCTGGAGCAGGTGTTGAAAAGCCACTCACTTTTTCGGTTGAACCCGGTTCTCAAGAGATTGAATTTCAATTAATCGGAGAAAAATATGGCACCCTCACCTTTGAACTTCGCGATAGCCAAGGGAAAATATATGATCAGCGGGTGGTTGAGGTCCGCAATGTGGAATCGCTACCGGTTACTTTTACCGACATTCTGCTCTCAAGTGGAAAGTCAATCAACATTGAACCAAATCGGAGGATTGCGGTGTATTCTAACCCAGCCCAACTCCTGCGGGGGATGATAACCACTATTGAGACCAATATCTACTCCTGGTTTGGCCATGCCGAGGCAATTAGTGCTGCTGGCGCATTGCGAGCCACTCTTCTTGCGGCGATAGAAAAAGGTTTATTAGACGATGAAGGAATGAGGGACACCTTAATATCTGAGTTAGTGAAGGGAGTCAATGATCTGGAAAGTGTTTTTGTAGATACATCATCAGGCTTGATCGCACCCTATCCTGGGCTGGCAGGAAGTCCGCTCTGGAGTGTATGGGTATTGAAAAACCTCTCGATCATGGTTTCCAACCTGGAGAAAATTCCAGAAATGCAAGATGAATTAACCGGTTCTATTCTCAAAGCCCAGGGCATAATGAACAAACTCAAAAAGGAACTATTGAAAAGAGGTCTTTCTGAAGAGGAATGGAGTTATTATGACCCAGAAAAAAATGGGCAGGATCTCATACCG
>NZ_DAOLQM010000345.1:0-1753 GCF_035418125.1 Atribacter sp.
GGGGATTCAGGGGGGTGTGCCTTTATCGTTTTTTGTTTGATCGCTTTTCTCTTATACCTTTATTTTCAGGATAGGCCGTCACGCCACTTTGATGGAACCAGATGAGGATGAAAATTTAAATTCGACATGCCATGGCATGTTGCTACATTAATCGTTCACATTAAATATCTCTTACAGTTTTAAGTATCTTTTATTGGGCTTTGATTTTTTAAACTCATAGTTGTCTTTTTTAGGGCAGAACTACCGATTCTCCTGCTTTAGGACGAATAAGTTGGATATCTTTTCTGGTTCCAAAGTGTTTTTCGAAGAATTCAAAACATTCGGTATGAACCGGAAGAAGATAACGGGGA
The DNA here is from genome assembly GCF_035418125.1 of Atribacter sp. NCBI lineage: Bacteria > Pseudomonadati > Atribacterota > Atribacteria > Atribacterales > Atribacteraceae > Atribacter > Atribacter sp. The sequence continues at coordinate 351 of NZ_DAOLQM010000345.1, forward strand.
TGAATGGTTTCGATTATGTTGAGAAGCTCATCCGGTTGAGCATGGCCACCAACGTGTAGTGGATCATAACTATCAGTATTTTCTTGAGCAAAAGGATTTCCAAAGAGCTGGAAATTGAAGTGATCAATCCAATTTTTAAGCTTGACGGCATCTAATTGCATCTCCTCGTTGAAAGCTTCAGTTGCTGAATAGATATAGATTCCGCCTGAGGGATTGATGTCAATGAGTTCACTGAAATCATAATAGGAGAAACAGAAGACAAAGTCATCGGGATGGAAAGTGACTTCCTCGGCAGTTAAATATTGAGTTCGGCAACGTTCTAAAAGGGTGCTTTCCCATTCCGAGGTACGAACCCTCTTTTCAGAATAGACTCTGATATGGGGATAACTTAAGGGGTTTGGAAGGTCGACTTCACCACATTGACTCAAGACTTCGAGAAGATAAGCATCTCGAGTAGTAATTACCAATTGTCGATTCACCTCTTCGGTGGCTTTGAGAACCGAAATTAAACGCTCCAAATTTCGTGGACCGAAATCAGCAATGACCAGTCCCTTGGCTTTTTTGATGATCTGGCTGATCCGGTCGGCAACATCTTGCTCGGTAAAGTGTTTTGATCCGTGACTTGTACTCAGGTTCGCTCGAGTTCCCTCGATGATCAAAAGGAGTGGTTGAAGGATACCAGCTTCTTGGGTAAATCTTTGGGTCTCTTTGGCTTGTTTTCCACTCATCCTGAGGTCGCCGGAATAGAGAACCCATCCCTCGGGAGTTTTTATACCAAAAGCTCCGGCACCAGGGATGGAATGATCCACCGACCAAAATCGAACGGGAAGATTCCCAACAGTCACCTTCTCTTCCAAAATTGGAATGAGTGAAACTGGAGAAAGAGGGCGTTTTCCAGGAGCTTGATTCCAGAAATATCTAACTGATTCTGGAAGTAGTTGATGGGTAAAAACATGGTAAGGTCTTTGCTGAGATGGATTGGAGTAATTCTTATCGGAGCAGATCAAGCCGTCTTCCAGTATTTCTTTCCGTTTAGAATAGACGATTTCTGAAAGAAAGTCGGATATTCCACAGTCCTGAATAGCTTTGGAAATTAAAGCACTGGGAAGGCTAGTATAAACCGGGATGTCAGGAGATAAAAGAGAAATATAACCGGAGTGATCCAGGTGAGCATGGCTTAAAAGAACTCCCTGAATGGTAAGGTCTCTAAAAGCAGGATGACTGGATACTTTTTCCCACCAGTTTTGAGTTGGAATGACCAAGTCTTCTCGGTAGATACCTGGTAGTGGTGGAATGAGGTCGAAAGCCAAGAGATCGCCTAAACCATTAAGCCCTCGGGGTTTAAGAAACTCATCGAAGTATTTGTTCTCTTCACCAAAGCTTTTTCCAAAATCAAGGAACAA
>NZ_DAOLQM010000346.1:0-1749 GCF_035418125.1 Atribacter sp.
GGGATATTAATTGGTCCAGTGTCTCCAGCTTCACGACGACGTCTTACTTCTTCTAAAAAACGATTAAAAGATTCACGATATTGGGCCATATTTTCATAGTATTGTCGTAATTGAGCATTAAATTGCTCAACGGCCGACTGATATTTTTCAAAGGATTCTATAGCAGAAGCCTCGGTGTAGACCACGGCTTTTTCTGAATAGTACCCTTTCGGGTAATAGAGTGAATAAGAAACCTTATCGAGAGTTTCAATAATTTTTCCATTTTGTATTAACTCCAGCTTACCGGCAACCTCTTCATTAAGAGTACTAAAACCAGCCATATATTTTTGAGTAATCGGCCAGAAATAGACAATAGTTTTTCGAGGGCTTATTATGCTGGATTCATTAGCAATCAGATAAATTGTTTCTTCGGTAGCTGGGCAGAAGCTTTTGCTGTATCCTGAACCGTTAAAGGAAGTCAAAGAAAATACCAGTTGTTCTCGCAAAACCGGAGCTTCAGCCATAGCAATAGTTGAGACTCCAAATAGGCTTATAACAATGAGGATAAATAATGTTAAAGAATTTTTTTTCATGCCTTGACACCTCTTCGGTTCATGATGAAGATGGAAAGAGAGAGAAAAATCACTACATACACGATGCAATATAGAACATTAATAAAGAACAATGACCAATTATCCAATATTACCGAATCTAAACCTCGTGATAAATAGGCAAAGGGTGAAACCCAATTGATTCCCTTAAAAACTAATTGAAGTGTTTCTCGAACATAAAAAAGCGAAGTCGGGAGGGATTCTTTTTCTAATCCTAAAAGGGTACTATAAGAAAACTGGATGGCAAGGAATGCCCCAAAAACCGCAATGAGCGTGATGACCGAACTTCTTACCCGGCTGGTCAGTGAGGAGATGAAAAGCCCAAAACTAACCACACAAGATATGAGAAATACTCCCATAATCAAGGCACGAACCAGACCAGGAGTAAATCCTAAATTGGTAAAAAAGCTCACCAAGAAGAAGTAAACAGCAGTAAAACCTAATGAAATTACACCCAAAAAAAAGTCTTTCCAAAATTTAGCCATTAGAAAATTCTTTGAAGTAACTGGTCCGTAGAAGAGAACTTCTAAGGTTCCTTGTTCGCGTTCCCTTGATATCGAAATCGCCGAAATGAGTACCAAGTAGAGTGAGATGATGATGATGGTGATATACAATGGATAATTAAGAGGAAATGCGCTCACTAAAATATCGTCTTCTCTAATTCCATCAAGAAAATTCTTTAAAATAAAAGATGAGGCGAAGAAGGAAACAAACAACACACCATAATAACCCCAACTATACAAGCTATATAAAAGGTCTCTTTTTAAGAGAATCTTGGTAATTCTTCCTTGGCTTGCCACAGCTATTGATCCTCCTTCTTAGTAAGCTCTACATTTTCAATGACATCTTCAAAAATTCCTTCTGGAGTGGTTAATAATAACTCCATAAGACCGTATTTCTCGTTTTCTGTATCAATATCAAGAGCATTCCAGGGTATAATAGCTTTATTTCGAGCTAAATAAGAAGTTGGGTCCCAGAAAAGCTTCATGGAGCCGTCAAAAAGCTTTCTTCCCCGGCTATAATTATCTTCATCTCCATCACGAACATATAATTTACCTTCAAGCGTGAGGGGGAGGGCTGGATAATCGGATATGCCTTGCCCTTCATGATTTTTAAAGCGGATTTCAACTTCAATACCCTGCTCAGTTGGCTCAGAGAA
>NZ_DAOLQM010000347.1:0-1710 GCF_035418125.1 Atribacter sp.
CTCCACTTTCAAGCTATTCCCGGTGTATGAAAGGGATTGTGACACAGCCTGAATGAAGTTTTTAGATAGGTATTTTCATCCTCATCTGGTGTTACATAAATTGCATGAATATCTACTCGACACTGAGTAATAACTGGTATTTACTATGCCATTCTTTTTCTATACGAGTATTATAAGCCATCCACCGATCTAAAAGCTTTTGAGCGATAACAAATTGTTTTTTTACTTCCTGGGGCGATGTACTCCCCTCTGATTGCTTTCGGTTTATTGATTGCTTTTCATCAAGAACCAGTGCAACTTCCTGATCCAGTTGTCCAATATAATTTTCAAGTTCTTGAAAACTCAAGTCTTGAAAACTTTTATCTTGAGAAACTAACTCACGTACTATTGAACCCACTATTTCATGAGTCTTCCGAAAAGGGATGCCTTTCCCAACTAAATACTCACAGAGGTCAGTGGCGGTAAGAAATCCCTTTTGCAGGGCGGCTTCCATTCTTTCTGGATCAGGTTGGATATTATTAATCAAGCGAGTTGCTATGTGAAAGGTTTTTTCGCATTCGTGAACGGCTCTCAAAAGAGGCGGTTTATCTTGTTGTAAATCACGATTATAGGTTAAAGGAAGTCCTTTCAAGGTTACCGCTAAACTGATCCAGGATCCAATAACTTCTCCGGCTTTCCCCCTGATGAGTTCGGCAATATCCGGATTTTTTTTCTGTGGCATAATACTCGAACCAGTCGTAAAAGCATCATCTATGATAATAAATTGAAAACCTGGTGAGTTCCAAAGTACTAATTCCTCACCAAAACGGCTTAAATGAAGAAAGGCAATTGATAACGCATTCAGAATTTCAAGAATATAATCCCGATCAGCTACTACATCCATGCTGTTTGCTTGTACCGAAGGAAATGCCAGCAGTTCAGCTACATATTTTCGGTCAATAGGGATCGAAGTCCCAGCTAACGCTCCGGCACCCAAGGGCAATTGATTGAGACGGGTAAGAGCATCTTTTAACCTCTCAGCGTCTCTTTGTAACATAAAGAAATAAGCCAAAAGATGGTGAGCAAAAAGAATCGGTTGCGCAGGTTGGAGATGGGTATATCCGGGCATTACCAAAGTTGGATATTTCTGAGCTAGAGTTAACAACCCTTTTTGAAGGTTGTTGATACCCCGAATGAGATGAATAATTTTTTCCCTTAAAAACAAGCGCTCATCAAGAACTATTTGATCGTTACGACTTCTCGCCGTGTGTAATTTTTCAGCTGGTTCTCCAATCATTTGTTTCAAATTTATTTCCACTGCGCTATGAATATCCTCATATACATTGAGATTGATTTGATTTTTTTCAATATTTTGTAACAGTTGGACAAGGCCTCTTTGAATATGTTGAGCTTCAGTTTGGTTTAATATTTCTATTTTTTGAAGCATTTTACAATGAGCAAGACTACCAATAATATCAAACCAATAAAGCTCTTGGTCTTCATTAATTGAAGTTGAAAATTCAGCAACTTCTTGGTCCAAATCCTTCCCCATCCGGCTTCCCCACAAGCGCATTTTCATCACCAACTTAGAATATTTTGATACTAGTAATATTTCCAAACACTGTGAACAACAGAATTCATAAAATTTAAAGATTACAATATTTTACTATAATATATAAAAATAGAGGGCACAATCAACTCGCACCCCCTATTTTTTTACAGGTTATTGCC
>NZ_DAOLQM010000348.1:0-1699 GCF_035418125.1 Atribacter sp.
GCCTTGACTGCAGATGAAATTCTTGATCAAATGGAAGAGAAAAGAGCAGTCAATACCACCCAAAAATCGGTTGGTAAAATGACCTTATCTGATGATAAAGGAAAAGAAGAAATACGTGACTTAGTCATGTATTCAATTGATGACTCTGAAAATCCACAAAATCGTGCTTTTATATTTCGATTTTTAAGCCCGGCTGAAGTTAAAAATGTAACTATGCTCAGTACTAAAGACGGTGACGAAATATATCTTTTTATGCCAGCTTTTAAAAAGGTTCGTCGGATTGCCGGATCGAGTAAAAAGGAGAAATTTGCTGGAACCAATTTTTCCTTTGGAGACTTTAGCGGTGGATATTCAAAGGACGATTATGAAGCGTCTTTGGCCAGTGAAGACGATCAAAATTATGTATTGGATCTTAAGCCCAATGACCCTGATACTGATTATTCAAAACTCATTATGACGGTTGATAAGGAAAAGTTCTACTTTAAAAAAATTGAATTCATCGATCTTAATGGTAATCATTGGAAGGTATTAGAAGTTCAAGAGGTTCAAGAAGAGGAAGATGGAACTATTACCATATTAAAAATGACTTTCCAAGACCTGAAAGATAATACGAGATCATATATGGAAATGGGAAGTGTCGAGAAAGATATTGAACTCCCAAAAAATTTCTTTAGTGTTAGAACCATTCAGCGTCCTGAGCTTTGAGGTCTATGGTTATGAAACAAGTTCAAAGATTCCTTCTCATTATTGCTCTTTTATTCTTAGTTACATCAGGTGTATTTGCGGCAGATATAAACGGTGAAGTAAAAACTTTTGGGAGTTATACATTTGGTACCGGTAACTTTGAGTATGGAAGTTCACTTCAACTGACTTACAATCCATCGTTGAGTAGTGAATATTATTTGATGGTTGATACGACCTTAAAATATCAGTCGGATGATAACTATTCTCCAATTCGAATAAATGAATTATACCTACAAGGTGTTGCCACCCCATCAGAAGATATCGACTTTAAATTAGGTTATCTTCATTTGACTTGGGGAGCAAGTGATGCTTTTAGCCCGGTTGACAACCTTAATCCCCGGCCTTTTTCTCAATCAATCAGCGGGGATGCTTTAGATGAAAAAATCCCAGTTCTAGCTCTTAAAGCCGAATGGTATATGAATCCTACTTGGTCAATGGAATTTGTTTACCAACCCGAATTCCGTTCCAATTTTACTCCTGATTACGTTGAGCAATTATTTTTTGGAAACCAATTAGCTCCTTTATTAGGAGTGAACCCACAAACCATGCAAATCCAAATAGAAAAAGAGTCACCCGACGTTGATTTTGCTCAACCAATTTGGGGAATAAGAGCCCGTGGAAAAGTAGGAAGCATCGATACCGCCTTTAGTTTTCTCAAAGGGTATTACCTTTCGGCTTTTCCCTATCAAACCGATATTACTCTCAACACTGATGGTTCAAGTTCGGTTCTAGCCAAGATGGGTTATCCAGAAAAAAGCGTTCTCGGCGCTGAGTTTCAAGGAGAAATTCCCGGAATTGCTGGGGTCACATTTCGAGCTGATTTTGCTCTTTTTATTCCTGAACAATGGAGCAATCAGATCGCTACTCATAGTCCTGATGGAACAACCAGTTTTACTACAGTGGATGTATTTGATGAGATGTACTGGAAAGCCAGTGTCGGTGCCGATTATACTGC
>NZ_DAOLQM010000349.1:0-1670 GCF_035418125.1 Atribacter sp.
CCTTTGCGACTTGATCGATCGCTTTTTGCACCGCTACTTCAGAAATGGTATCAAGAGCGCTTGTCGCCTCGTCCAGGATTAGGAATTCAGGCCTGCGAATCATAGCTCTCGCGATAACGATCCTCTGCTTTTCCCCGCCAGAGAGGGAAATGCCTTGATCACCTACGAGGGTATCGTACCCCTTGGGTAATTCCATGATGAAATCATGTGCATGGGCAAGTTTTGCTGCATTTACAATCTCGGCTTCCGGGTAATCACCACCAAAGAGTATGTTTTCCCTTATCGTCCCGTTGAAAATAAATGGATCCTGGCTCACGTATCCCACGATATTTCGGTATGAATGGATGTCATAATCCCTTAAATCACGCCTGTTCACAATAATCCTACCTTCTGTCGGGTCATACAGGCGGAGGAGAAGGTTCGCGATGGTGGATTTCCCCGAACCGGAGGGTCCCACGAGGGCTGTCATCGATCCCTTTGGAATTATCATTGATACATGGAAGAGGACCTTGGTATAGTCATAGGAGAAACTGATATTCTCGAGGATGATATCCGATGTGATCCCCGTACAGACCTGCGTTCCGTTCTTGAGCAAGTTGTATTTTCTCTCGTTGAGTACAGAATGAACAAGAACTAAATGGGGAAAATAATTATTCAGTTCCATTTTATAATTTCCCATTGCCGTTGCCTTAGGAAGGATTCTCAGTAATCCCACGGCGAAAGTTCCAAAAATGGGGATAATGGAAATGAAATCGTCTGCATAATAGATATAGAGCACAAGAACAATTGCTCCTATTATGATCAAAAACAGAGAGTTGATTACGAGAATTGGAATCCTCTGGATAAACATGAAGTCTGCAAATTTATCCCAATAAATCTGCAATGCCTGGATGTATTGGCTGCCCCAGTAATGGGAGACGTTCAACGATTTGATTGACTTAATTCCTGTAATATACTCATTGATTACCTTGTTTTCAGATTGCCCTGACAAAATTTGAAGTCTTCCGAGCCTTTCGGAGATGCTATTGCTGATGGCATTGGTGACAATATAGAATATTCCGCCTCCGATGAGAACAAGGATAAGACCTCCCGGTGAAACAAGAAAGAGCATACATATGATGGAGATGATGATTATAAAATCTGACGCTGCAGACAACAAGATGTGGTATATCAGCTGGATATAATAGGGGCTCTGGTTAAAGAGGTTGAGTAGGTCCCCCTGTTTTGAATTGACAAAAAATTTGTAATCGTTTCCGTCTATCTTTAAAAAAAGGGATTTTTTCGTTTGAACAATAAGTTCTTTTTGAAGGATGAATGCAACCTTCCAGTAAATAATTTGAAAAATGAGCGAGGTTATCGTTAAGATGATAAAAAAGATACCAAGGTGCACAAAGAATGAGCCTATCGGGACAAGATCACTGAAATATTGGAGGATCCCGTAAAATGGAATTGATTCTGTATTAATTTGGAAACCAACCGATATCATCGGGTATAATAGTGCAATACTGCCTGCATCAAGAAAACCAATAAAGATGGCGAGGAAGAGAAGTAGAAAAAAATAATGTTCATACCCGCGGGTAAAAAAGTGAAGGTAACTTATTTTTTTGTAAAATTTTTCCATTATTTTCATGTACACAACGTTTAGGAAAATATATTTTGGTAGGTAATTC
>NZ_DAOLQM010000350.1:0-1654 GCF_035418125.1 Atribacter sp.
AGGATGAGGGTGATAGCTCAGAATGAAATCCTGGTTGGTTGCTGAATATGAGTTACCTATAAAAAATCATTCCGGTATTTTCAGGATAGACAAAGAGGTCCTAATTAAATCGAAAAGAAAATAGTAAAAATCTTCGATTTTTGGTATAAAATGGGAAACAGATATTTAATTCATCATTTTTTATCATGAAGGAGGGAAATATGCATTCTCACCGGTCTCAATCTAAAGTAGCTATGATTGGTAGCAATATGATGGATTTGATTACCTATTATGATGACTCATTCCCTAAAATTGGTGAAACTATTTTTGGAAAAGATTTTGAAATTGGTTTCGGTGGAAAAGGTGCAAATCAGGCAGTTGCCATTGCTAAACTGGGTGGAAGTCCATTAGTAGTAACAGCAGTTGGTAATGACCTTTTTGGGCCGTTAGTAAAAGAAAATTTTAAGAAACAGGGGATAGATACCACCTGGATAAAAACTGTCAACGGAAAAACCAGTGGAGTAGCTCCAATATTTGTCGATAAAAATGGTTATAATAGTATTTTTATCATTCCTGGAGCTAATTCCTTCCTCGAACCGGAAGACATTCTTCAGATGAAATCGGTTCTATCTGAGGTGTCTTTTTTTCTTCTTCAACTTGAAATTAAATTAGAAACTGTTTATGCCGCTCTGGACTTAGCCCTTGAGCTTGGCAAAAAAGTCATTCTCAATCCAGCCCCAGCCCGCAATTTGGAGTGGAAATATCTGGAGGGGATTTACCTTTTTGCTCCCAATGAAACTGAACTTCATAATTTAACGGGAGTAAATACCAATTCCCGGGATGAAATCCTCAAAGGTGCTCATTTTCTCTTAGAAAAGGGAGTCCAAAACGTATTGGTAACCCTTGGAGAAAAGGGATCTTTGTTGGTTAATAACACAATAAATCGATCATTCCCAGCCTATCCGGTTACATCGATTGACACCACTGGGGCTGGTGATGCTTTTATTGGTGCCTTGGTCCATATCTTGAGCCAGGGAGAAGGGTTGGAAGAATCAATCGATAAAGCCAGTGGTTACGCAGCTTTATCGACGACTCAGAGAGGCACCCAAAAATCATTTGCCAATAAGGAAACCTTCGAACATTGGTTTTCCCAGCAATCGAAAGGTTAAGATCTTTAATTATCCTTTTACTGCTCCTAAGGTAAGACCACGGACCAAATACCGCTGGAGCATTATTGCCAGAATTATAATCGGAATACTCGCCATAATAGAAGCGGAAGAAATCTCCGCCCAGAGTATTTCATGCCCTCCAATTAACCCGGATATATTCACCGTAATTGGAGTCACTCTGGATCGACCTAAAATTAAAGCAAAAATGAATTCATTCCAAGAGAACATAAAGCAAAAGAGAGCAGTCGCTACTAAACCTGGAGTCACTAAGGGTAGGGCAATTTTAACAAAAGCTCCCAACCTTCCACAACCATCGACCAAGGCCGCTTCTTCTAATTCATGAGGTAATTCCTCGAAAAAACCTTTCATCATCCATACTGCAAAGGGAACGTTGAAGAGAGCGTAAGTTAGAATCAAAGCCTGATAGGTATCAAGCCATCTCAGCGTCCGAAAAAAAAGGAAAAGAGGGAGAATCGATGCAACAGGGGGCATCATACGAATAGACA
>NZ_DAOLQM010000351.1:0-1643 GCF_035418125.1 Atribacter sp.
GAGGGTCTATCCTGAAAACCAACGGGCATGATAAATCAAGCCCCTACCAAAGAATATAAAATTGTAGGGGCACAATGTATTGTGCCCGTTCTTCATATAATGTAGCGACCTGCCATGGTATGTCGAATCTTGGGTTTCATCTTCATCTGTTGCTGCTAGGCAGCGTGAGGGTCTATCCTGAAAATACCGGAATGATTTTTTATAGGTAACTCATATTGAGCAACCAACCACCAGGATCTCATCCTGGACTTTCACCCTCATCCTCACCTTCTCCCATCAAGAGAGAAGGAACTATAAATTCTTTAGTTTTTTTTCCCTCGCTCCTTGGTAGGAGAGGATTAGGGTGAGGGGGTTACTATTTTAATTATCAGTTCGTATCGTTTTAAGAAACATTAATCTATTTCAGAAAGAATTGGTAAGTAATCCTGAGGCCTTTCCTGAACTCTGAAAAAGATCCATTTTTTGCCTAAGAGCCCTTTTCATAGCTGTAGTTGCCTGGGCAAGGTGTTTTTCAAAAGCGATATCTTCAGATGCATTTGATAGTGAGCTCCTCAAGGATCTGGTAAAGGCTGCTTTCAAATCACTATTGATGTTAATTTTGGCAATTCCATGATCAATAGAGGAAAGAAGCTTATCTTCAGGGGTATCGGATCCGCCGTGTAAAACCAGAGGAACCGAGACTTTTTTACGTATAGCTATCAAGCGTTCAATATCGATGGTAGGTTTTTTCCGGTATAACCCATGGGCAGTGCCGATGGCTACTGCCAAGGCATCAATCCCGGTTTTGTTGACAAAATCCAAAGCTTGGTCTGGATCGGTAAGTCCAGTGGTTTCAGCGTCCAATTCTTCGGTATCTGATTCACCTTCGATTCCTCCCACCAAACCTAATTCTGCTTCAACAGCGACATCAACTGCATGGGCAACTCGAACTATTTCTCGGGTAATTTCCACGTTTTCTTCGTAGGGCAAATGGGAACCATCAAACATAACCGAGTTGAAGCCAGAAGCAATAGCTTTGATTACTATTTCAAATGAATTGCCGTGATCAAAATGGAGACCAATCGGAACCTTGCTTAAATTAATTTCTCGCAAAATAATAGAACATAATCGCTCCATGCCAGCGTAGTCAGTTTCGACTGTCCCGAACATGACAATCATTGGTGATTGTTTTTCCTGAGCAGTTTCAACCAGTCCTCTGGTATATTCCATATTAAAAGTTGTATACGCTCCAATTGCATAGTGTTCTTGTAAGGCGTGATGTAAAAGTTTTTTAAATGAAAATAAAGCCATTTATTCAGTCTCCCTTCTCTTTCTAAAAGAGTAATTTTTGTGAATTTTTAAAAATTTTGTAAGATTGTCAAACCTCTTTTCTGTCCTGAAAATACAGGAATAAGTGATAAGTGATCAAACCAAAAGATAAAGAATATATTCAACAATTCCCCTCCTTGGAGGGGTGCCGTTTTCCGGCGGGGAGAGTGCCTTTAATCCGTCATCCTGAGCGGTTCTTTCCCGCATGAGGATCTCATCTCTTCATTATTATAAAAAATCTAAATGAGATTGCCACGTCGCTGCGCTCCTCGCAATCAGGCTGTGTCACAATCCCTTTCATACACCAAGAATAGCTTGAAAGTGGAAGACACAGT
>NZ_DAOLQM010000352.1:0-1637 GCF_035418125.1 Atribacter sp.
AACAAACGAGAAGTACGTATTGCTGCCATAACATGTAAATCCCAATAGGAATACCATTTTTCATCAGGAGCAGTCATTATTTTTTCCGCGCTGCCAGTCCCAGCATTGTTTACTAAAATATCGACGCCGCCAAAATATCTCTCAATTTCGGTAACAAATTTTTGAATATCTTCCAGCTTGGATACATCAGCTTTTACTCCCAAAACCTTAACCCCAAATTCATTTCGAATTTCATGAGCTACTTCTTGAAGTCGCTCATCATTACGAGCGCAAATCGCTAAATGTGTCCCTTCTCTGGCCAACTCTTTTGCAATTGCTAAACCAATTCCAACACTTCCTCCGGTAATACAAGCAATTTTGTTTTTAAGTTTCATATCCATATTCTTCTCTCCTTTTTTATTTCGAATGATTTAATTGCAGAAATTCTCCTTTTTTATGATTTTAATTGATAATATATTTATTTATCTCTATCCGATAAACCCTCGGGCTTGATAAATCAAGCCCCTCCCAAAGATATCAAAATGCCGTTATCCTGAGCGGTGCTTTCCCGCGTGAGGATCTCATCTGACACCGAAGGTGTCAACATGATACTTCGTTTTATGAAGCCGTGAGGATCTCATTTTTCGATTATTTTTTAAAAAAACTTCAAAAGGATGAGATTCTCACGTCGCCCAGTAAAAGTCACCAGACTCCTCAGAATGACGGGATGGGTGGATGAGATTCTCACGTCCTCCGGCAGAAGATACCGGACTCCGCAAAATGACAAATTAGGTAGCAGAGATTGCCACGTTGCACAGGACGCTCCTCGTAATGACGGAGCTGGAAAAAATTCAAATCCCCCTCACCCCCTTTACTAAAGGGGAAACGATCCCTGGGTAAGAATTTTCATCCTCATCTGATGCCACCTTGAGGCATGGCTATCTTTTCTCAATTTTAACACTTGATATGGCAATACTTCTGACAAGCTTCAATATAAGCCAAAATATTTTGTACGGGAATTTCTTGACCTAAAGTATTAGAGGGCGCAACAATTAAGGATGGAATAAACCGTGCCAAATCATACGAAATTTTTCTTCCATATTAATATTTTCTGTGGGTCCAAAAGGAAGAGTATTCTGAACACTTATTGTACCCCAAAAGCTAATACGATCTCCATATTGTCGGATAATTCGCTCTGAATCCTGACATTCAGGTTGAATGGGATGAAGCACATCAAATCCAACCTGAATCAGATCTGGAATAATTTGTTCAATATTTCCGCAGGAATGAAGGAAAAAGAATCGATCGGGATAATCCGAGCGCAAACCCGCAATAATTCTTTCCCATTCTGGCTTAAGAAACTTTCGCCACAAAGATGGATTTATCTGAAGACAACTCTGCATCCCATAATCATCATAAAAACAAAGAATTTCAACCCCAGCTTCAGCATGAGCGCGGGCAAATTTATAGGTAAAATCAGCAACCTTTCGCAAAAGTGTTTGGGCAAAATCTGGTCGTGTCAATAAATCTATCATAAAAATCTCCATACCCCTTAGCCAATGAGACCATTCATAAATGCTTCCACAATAAGCTGATGAAATATACCCCTTCGATTTAATCTCATGGGCTCTACTTTGAACAATAGGAAAACTATCCTG
>NZ_DAOLQM010000353.1:0-1630 GCF_035418125.1 Atribacter sp.
CAACCAAAGACTGGGAATGTTATTGCGGAAAGTATAAAAGAATTCGTCATAAAGGAGTGGTCTGTGACCGTTGTGGAGTTGAAATCACTCGATCTTCGGTTAGAAGAGCCCGTCTGGGACATATCGAATTAGCTGCTCCGGTTTCGCACATTTGGTATTTTAAAAGTATTCCCAGTAAAATGGCTCTCCTTTTGGGTGTTCTTCCCAAAAACCTGGAGAAAGTTCTCTATTTTGCCTCAGGAAGAAAAAAAGAAGACTGCTATAAAGTTATTGAACCGGGTTCGACCGATCTTGAACCAGAAACTGTTATACGAGACACCGAATACCGGATCCATCAAAAGTATGATCCGAACTTTAAAGCCGAGACCGCTCATCGGATTACCGAAGTCCACAGTCTTCCCTTTTCAGTTGGCGATGAACTCTCCACCAAGGAATTGACTCGGTTTCGTACAAAATACAAAGAGAGTTTTACGATAGAAGAATTAGAAAATAATCGCTATGAAGTGATCGATGTTCGGGTTTTTCCTTACCAACGGGATGAAGAAATTTCCGAATCGGAAGTTTATCAATTGCGTGAGGTGTATGGCGACCTCTTTGAAGAAGAAATCTTGACCGATACTGCTGAGGAACCTTGCTATCTGGTTATCGATCCCGGATCAACTGGTTTAAAGAAAGCCCAAATGATATTAGAAACCGAAGCGAAATTGCTTCCCCAATATGATACCGAATTTAAAAGCGGCGTTGGAGCCGAAGCAGTCAGAGAGATTCTTAGAACTTTGGATGTTCAGACTCTGGCTCGAAGTTTGCGGAAAGAACTCAAAGAAGCAACCGGTCAAAAGGCGAAGAAAATCATCAAGAGATTACAAGTCGTCGAATCCTTTTGTAAATCAGGAAATCGACCGGAGTGGATGATATTGGAAGTGGTTCCGGTACTTCCGCCCGATTTGCGTCCCATGGTCCAGTTAGATGGTGGTCGGTTTGCAACCTCCGATTTGAATGACCTCTATCGGAGAGTGATTAACCGAAACAATCGTTTGAAAAGATTGCTACAGCTTGGAGCCCCTGACATTATAGTAAAAAATGAAAAACGCATGCTTCAGGAAGCCGTTGATGCATTATTTGATAATGGACGGAGAGGACGTCCGGTATTAGGACCGGGCAATCGCCCGCTTAAATCACTCAGCGATATGTTGCGAGGAAAGAAAGGTCGTTTTCGCCAGAATTTATTAGGGAAAAGGGTTGATTATTCCGGTCGTTCGGTTATCGTTGCCGGACCTCAGTTGAATTTCGATCAATGCGGACTTCCCAAGAAAATGGCATTAGAACTATTTAAGCCTTTTATTATGAAAGGTTTAGTTGATAAAGGTCATGCTCATAATATTAAAAGTGCCAAAAGAATGGTAGAGAAAACCCGCGATGAAGTTTGGGAGGTATTAGAAGAAGTTATTGCTGAGCATCCAGTTCTCCTGAACCGAGCACCAACCCTTCACCGGTTGAGCGTTCAAGCCTTTCAACCAGTGCTGGTAGAAGGCAATGCCATTCATATTCATCCTATGGTTTGTCCAGCTTTTAACGCCGATTTCGATGGTGATCAGATGGCAGTTCATGTTCCGCTTTCTGCAGAAGCTCA
>NZ_DAOLQM010000354.1:0-1628 GCF_035418125.1 Atribacter sp.
AAAGATTAAAAAATTGTAGGGGCACAATGTATTGTGCCCATTCTTTAATTAATGTAACGACCTGCCATACCATGGTATGTCGAATTCTGGGCTTTCATCCTTACCTGGTACCACGAAATTGGCATTAGGGTCTTTCCTGAAAATACCATCTTTAAATTCCCCCATTGAGGGGGGATTAATGGGGGTGTGCTTTTAATCGGTCATCCTGAGCCCTCGCTTTTTGAGGGCGTGAGGATCTCATCTTTTAGTTTTCTTTCCTCGCCCCCTCAGCCTTTATCGTGCCCGATTAATGTAGCGATATGCCATTGCATATCGAATTCTGAGCTTTCATCCTCGTTTGATACAACAAAAGCAGTTTTGATTAAAAAACCAAAAACTGGTATAATCTATACCGTCTAGACGGTATAGATTGCAAAGGAAATCAGATATGAATTCAGAAATTAATTTGAAGGATAAAATTTTACAAGCAGCTTGCAAACTCATTGAAGAACAAGGCATGACGCATTTTACCTTAGAAAACATTGCCCAGCGTGCACACGTAAGTAAGGGTGGACTTTTATATCATTTTCCATCCAAAGAGATTCTGGTCCAAGCTATGGTAGAAATATTTCTTAAAGAACTAAAAAGTTCTTTAAGAAAAGATTTTTTATTGAGTAGTCAAGAAAATGATAGAACTATTCAACCAATCAATTGGTTAAAAAACTATATCCACATCTGTTTTAACCAAAAAATTTACTTAAATCAATACAAGTATGCTATATTGGCAGCCTTAACAATGGATCCAAAATTCTTACTTCCGGTTCGGAAGTTTATCAATGAGTCCCAAGAAGAGATGCTATCTTTGGATTTTTCAACCATTGCTACCATGATTCGTTTAACCTGTGAAGGTTTATGGCTCTCTGAACTATTCGGTTTTCAGATGGTTGACGATAGAACTCGAATAAATATAAAACAAAAACTTTTGGATTTATTAGATGAATATGAACTTCATGCAAAACCACTCGACTTTTTTAATTAAAATAAACGATATAATAAGCATATAAAAGGGAGATATAGTATGAAAATCTTGCTAGTCAATCCACCCTCACCAGGCATTTATAATTCTGTGGGTCTTAAACTTCCCCCTCTTGGATTAGGGTACTTAGCTTCAGTTTTACAAAAAAACCATCATCAGGTTAAAATCCTTGATTTACAAGTTGAAAAAAAGTCCAGCTTGGAACAAGAACTTGCCAACTGCGATTTGGTGGGGATTACCTGTGAGAGCAATAAAATTTTTAAAGCTCTTGATATCGCAACCAAAGCTAAGCAAAAGGGTTGCATAACCGTCATGGGTGGTTATCATGCCACCTTCAGAGATAAAGAAATCCTTTCTTTGGGAATGGTTGATTATATTGTTAAGGGTGAAGGAGAATACACCTTTTCCCGCCTTGTGCAAAATCTCGAAGATAAAAAAGATATTTATAACCTCCCAGGTATATCCTACCGGAAGGATAATGTCATATATGAAGCATCTATTCCCCAACCACCTGAAAATTTAGATGATATTCCCTTCCCTTCAAGAGACCTTCTTCCCTTAGGGAAATATTGGATGACCCAAATTGAGGGAGAACCATTAATGAATATAGTAA
>NZ_DAOLQM010000355.1:0-1600 GCF_035418125.1 Atribacter sp.
TAATATAGTCCAAGTTTATTTTCCCCGGGAGGGATATAGATTGATTGCCAATGACCTTGATAAAATACGTGAAATCGAAAAACTGAAAGAAAAAGAGTTAAAGGAAGCGCAAAGACAAGCTCAGCAAATACTTATTGAGAACGAGAAGTTGATTGAGCAAAATTATGCTCAATCCCTCGTCGATGCTGAAAAGAAAGCCGAGGAAATCAAGAACCGTCTGCTCAAAGAAGCCGAAGGTGAAGTTGAGAAAATCCTCAAGAATTATCAAGAAGATGCTGAAGTTCTGCAAAAGGAAATTTCTCAGAGGATACCTCAGGTTGTAAACTATCTTTTGGAAAAGGTGTGGCAAGAATATGGCAATTAGAAACATGAAAAAGTTAGAGATCCTTATTCATCGATCTCTGCATGACGAAACATTTGATTTACTACAGGATATGGGAGTTTTACAAATCACATCCCGCCAAGACTTTAAAAATGAAGACCTTCCCGAGGAGTTCCATTCAGAAGATTTAGAACGAAATATCAACGAGGTACGTTACTGCCTCGATTTTATAAATAAATATCGAACCGAAAAACAACCTTTTTTAGAAAGCTTTTTCCCTACACCAATTCCCATTAAGAAAAGTGAGTTTCTTGAAAAGGTTTTTAACCATAATCAAATCTATAAAAAATGCCAATCTATCGAAGAACAACTGAACACCATCCGTGCTTCAATGAATCGCCTCAATGCTCAGTTGGAGTTTCTGAATCGAATTGAAAGCCTTCCAATTGCATTGGAAGATATTGGAACAACTCGCTATGTTAAAAGTTATCTTCTTGAAATGAATGAAACCCAGTGTCCGTTGCTTCAAGATCGTTTAGAAAAAATTGGCAAGGAACTTTCTCTTCAAAAATTCTCAGGAAAAGAGAGAAAGTGTTTTGCTTTTCTCATTATTTATCAAGACCTGATAGAACCAGTGGAAAACATTCTCGCTGAGGAATCAATTAGTATTCTTTCTCTTCCTCAGGCTTTTGAGGGAACTCCAAAAGAAGCTATTCAATCAGTTAAAAAGAAAATTCAAAATTTTGAAAAACAACGAGCTAATGTCGAAAAGGAAGCCGTTTCTCTCTTAAAGCATGAATCGGAATTAAAAATAACTCTCGATTATTATGCGTCTGAATTAGAACGACGAAATTCCGAAGCTCATATTTTCAAAACCCACGATGTCTGTTTGATTACCGGTTGGGCAATTGAAGAAACGATACCGGCAATTGAAGAAAGAATGAAGTCAATTGGCAAGGAATGGGTGATTTCTCAAAGAGACCCTGATCCAGGAGAAGATGTCCCGATTGCTCTGGAAAATGGTCCCTGGTCACGAAATTTCGATGTTTTAACCAATCTCTATGGGTTACCAAACTATACCGAAATTGATCCTACGCCTTTTGTTGCTATATTTTTCTTTGCCTATTTTGGAATTTGTCTGGGTGATGCTGTTTATGGTCTGATTGTTGCCTTGATTGGTTTTTTGGCGCCTAATTTTATTCAAATGCCTGATTCTTCAAAACGATTTTTTCGGATGTTAGCCTGGGGTGGCATAGCTTCGATGATATTTGGAGCTCT
>NZ_DAOLQM010000356.1:0-1585 GCF_035418125.1 Atribacter sp.
AAAATTCGGTTGTTATTATAAAAAGTATGAAATGAACCTGCTAAATCTGTCACATAGTTGCAAATCATATAGGGCTGCCGTGCTAAAGCTGATCGTTTTACCACTTCTGGAAAGTATATCAAATTTTTAGCTAATAATTTTTCCTGCTCATTATGAAATGATTCATGTTTTTGGTCTATTTTTATATTGGATAAATCTTTCTTTTCCATTTCTCGAAAAACCGATGATATTCGAGCATAAGCATATTGAACATAATATACCGGGTTATCCATCGAAGTCTTTTTGGCTTGTTCAATATCAAACTCAAGATGGGTTGCAGGATCTCTCATGAGAAAATAGTAACGAGCTACATCAACACCAACTTCATTAATCAAATTACGAAGGGGGATAAATTCACCCTGTCGGGTTGACATTCTTTCAGGTTGTCCATTTCTTAACAGAGTTACAAATTGAACAATAAAAATTTCCAAAAATTCTTTCTTTAAGCCCAATGCATTAACTGCAGCTTTCATCCGGGGAATATATCCATGATGATCAGCTCCCCAGATATCAATTACTCTTTCAAAACCCCTTTGCCATTTATTAAAATGGTAGGCAATATCCGAGGCAAAATAGGTAGGTGATCCATTTTCTCTAACCAGCACCCGATCTTTATCATCTCCCCATTGCTGGGTTCTTAACCAAAGGGCTCCATCCTTTTCATAGGTAAAACCTTGCTTAACTAATTGATTCAAGGCTTTTTCAACTTCGTGGTTCTGGTAGAGAGTTTTTTCACTAAACCAAACATCGAAGTTAACCTGAAAGTCACTCAAATCTTTTTGTATGCTTTGCAATATTTTTGAGACTGCATAAGAATTAAATATTTCGTTTTTTTCATCCTTCGTTAGAGATAAAAGGGTATCGCCTTTTTCTTTTTTCAAATCCTGGGCGATGTCAATCATATAATCACCCTTATATCCTCCCTCTGGTATTTCAATCTCTTCACCAAAAAGCTGTTTATAACGGCATTCCAAGGTAAGACCTAATAAATCTATCTGCCGACCGGCATCATTTATATAATATTCCTTTTCAACTATAAATCCAGCTTTTTTTAAAACTCTTGCCAAAGCATCACCAAAGGCTGCACATTTCCCGTGGCCTACATGGAGTGGCCCGGTTGGATTAACACTGACAAATTCTACTTGCATTTTTTCATTGTTGCCAACATGAACCGATCCATACTCATCCTTTTCCTGATATATATCCTGCATAAATGAATAAATAATATGATCCTTCAGGAAAAAGTTTATGAAACCTCCGCCGGCAATCTCAATAGTTGCAATGTGACCGATAGATTGGTTAAGAATCGATACAATTTGGTTGGCAATTTCTCGAGGGGATTTCCTGGCTTTTTTTGAAAGCAAAAAGGCTATGTTGCTGGCAAAATCTCCGTGAGCTTTATCACGAGTTGGCTCAACTGTAAAAAGTAATTCTTCGAATAAGTTTCCATATTGTTCTTTGACTACTTTTTGAAGACTTTCTTTGATAACATCGGTTATTAAACGACTCATCTAAATCACTCCACACCAAGTTTAAAACACAAAAA
>NZ_DAOLQM010000357.1:0-1581 GCF_035418125.1 Atribacter sp.
TTTTTTACTTTCGACACGAACACCAACCGATTCAAGTATAACCAAGGAATTTTCGTGAATAGCTAGAATTTCACTTTCAGAAAGAACTTTCAAATCAGGTAGTTGCATAAGTTCTCCTTTTATATTTTTTTTGAGATATATGACCTTCTTTTACTTCGGTTTTTATGCTTTACTTTAATTATTATACTAAATTCTAATTCCCCTCTTTTTAGATAAATAAAACATTTTATAGATGGTTCTCTATAAAATCTCTTGATGTACAAATTAAACAAGATTATAGTTTTTGGGGGATTCTAAAATTAAAAAACAGAATCAAGGGAAAATTCCCCTCATTTTTTTAGCTTTTACTACTCGATTTAATGACAGCATATAGGCTGCCATTCTTAAAGAACAACGGTATTTCAGATGAAGATTCCAAACCTCATGAAAAGCTTTGCTCATAATTTTCAATAGGAGATCATTCACTTCGTTTTCATCCCACATCAAAGATTGGATGTTTTGGACCCATTCAAAGTAAGATACAACAACTCCTCCCGCATTCGCTAAGATATCCGGAACAACAATTATATTTCTTTCATTTAATATGGCATCAGCACTAAAAGTGGTTGGGCCATTGGCAGCTTCAACAATTACGTTGGCTTGAATTTTCCCGGCATTTTCAGAAGTGATTTGATTTTCTTTTGCTGCTGGAATGAGAAAATCGACTTTGAGATTCAAAAGGTCTTGGTTGTTTATAACCGATACTCCAGGAGCGGTATAGCCCTCGAGAAGATGGTGAGGATGATGGTTGGTATATTCAATCATGTCTTGAATATTAAGGCCTTCTTCTCTATAGAAAGAGCTACTTATATCACTTACCGCCACAATTCGACAGCCTTCTTTATTTAAAAGATAGGCAGCGGCTTGGCCTACATTGCCAAACCCTTGAATCGCTACCGATGAATAAGTTAAATCAATATTTATTTTTTTGGCTATTTCGTTGGTAATGAAAGCGACGCCACTTCCAGTTGCTTCCCTTCTTCCCAGTGAGCCACCGATTTCAATTGGTTTACCAGTTACAACACCTGGTACACAGAAACCCTTGAACATGCTATAGGTGTCCATAATCCATCCCATAACATCGGCATTGGTATTGAGGTCAGGAGCTGGAATATCCTTTTCTGGACCGATTAATGGAAGAATCATTGCAGTATAACGGCGAGTTATTTGCATGAGTTCTTTTTTTGTTAGCTTTGAAGGATCACAGCGAACAGCTCCCTTTGCTCCACCATAAGGTATATTAACTACAGCACACTTCCAAGTCATCCAGGCAGCCAAAGCCTTTACTTCATCAATCGTTACATCAGGTGCAAATCGTAGTCCTCCTTTACAAGGACCTCTGCTGCTGGAATGTTGAACTCGATAACCAGTAAACATTTCGATATGTCCGTTTTCCATTTCGACCGGGAAAGAGACAGTAAGTTCTCTTTCGGGTGAACGAAGTGAGATATAATCATCAAGATCCAAACCAAGTTGATCGGCAGCAGAATCGAGTATTTGCAACATATTTTCGTAGGGATTATAGTTTTGACTTGTAATCAT
>NZ_DAOLQM010000358.1:0-1568 GCF_035418125.1 Atribacter sp.
GCTTGATTTATCGATTCCAAAATTGCAAAATTCTTTATTATTAAACACGCTATATTATAGAATGGAAAAATAAGACTTTATAACCTTCCAAAGTTGAAGGGTGATTATCTTTTTTATTATTAAGGAGGGTGGTTTAATGTGTTTCATCGGTTGATTTCAGTACTGACAATCTTGCTTGTCCTCTCAATATCTTTATCGATCTATGCCAATGAAGCTCAGGATTTTTTTGACTTGGGTCAATCCTTTTATGAACAGGGAAAATATCAAGAAGCCATCGATGCTTTCGAAAACGCTCTCGATTTACAACCCGATTGGGCTTTGGTATATTCTAAGCTCGGTCAAATCTACTTACAGGCAGGTGAAACCGACCAGGCCATTCAATTTTTCCAAGAATCGATCTGCCTTGAACCGAATAGTGATATTTTTCATGCCAATCTCGCTATTGCTTATTTAATCAACAATGACTTAGAATCCGCCCAAAAAGAATATTCCATTTTAAAAAACCTTGATCCTGAGATTGCTCGCGAAATAGCTAAAAAACTTTTCTCCGAACCCCCTGAAAAACCAATTTTCCAAATCAATGCCGATATGCATATCGCAGCCATAAATAGTGTTGCAATCGATAGAGAATGGTCCCGTTTTATTGTTACTGGTTCCGATGATAAAACCATCCGAATTTGGGAGCAGGAAACTGGCCGGTTGCTAAAGATCATTCGACCACCAATCGGTGATGGGATAGACGGTCAAATATCTTCAGTTGCCCTTTCTCCAGACGGCGAAACCATTGCTTGCGGTAGTGTTGCCGGAGTGTGGGAAGAAACCGAAGTCATGATGTTTTTCGACCGTGAAAGCGGAATACTGCTGGGTACCATGACGGGACTACCAGTTTCTATTACCCAAATCCAATACTCTCCCGACGGAAAATTTTTAGCCGCCCTTGGTGCTGAAGGTTCAGGACTTCGGATTTATAATACCGAAGATAATTCTCTCGCTTCAAAAGACCTTGATTATGGCGAAGAAGATGCATTAGGTCTCGATTGGAATAAAAATAATCAAATCATTACCACCAGTCTCGATGGAACTATCCGCTTATATCAAATCGATCAAGAGGGAAAAATAAATTTAGAAAAAAAACTGGTTCTTTCTGGGTCAAACCGGCCACATACAGTGGCATTCTCACCCGAAGGAAATCAAGTTGCTGTCGGCTTTTTTGATTCTCCTCGAGTAGATGTCTATTCAATTCCCGATTTAGCCCATCTTTTCTCTCCCGATTGCAGCCAAATTGATAACGGGAATCTTCCCTTGGTTGCCTGGTCGCGTGATGGGGAATCACTATACCTCTATGCAGGAGGACGTTTTCACTTACAAGATCGTGTTAGTTTGGTACGATGGTCAGATGCCGGTCGAGGCTCAGCGGTTGCCATTCCCGTTACCGGTAATACCTTGATGGCACTAACCACCGTTGACTTTAGTGGATTGATTTATGCCTCCAACGATCCTGCCTGGGGAAAACTCGATGCTTCAGGGAAACAAGAATTTCATCATCAATCTCCGCTTCTTGATTTTCG
>NZ_DAOLQM010000359.1:0-1561 GCF_035418125.1 Atribacter sp.
ATTCTTTAATTAATGTAGCGACCTGCCATGGCATGTCGAATCTTGGGTTTTCATCCTCACCTGGTGCTGCTTTGTGATGTGAATGTCTCTTTTGTTTATAAAAAGAAGGTATCCTAAAATAAGATAATTTGTATGAGTAAATTAATCATTTTAAGAAAAATACCGAAATATATGGTATGGAAAATAAATTGCAAATTCTAAATGATATCAATTTTTTAAATAGTGGGTCATAATTAAGTACTTCTGGAGGGGGAAAAATGAAAAAAAATTTTTACCTATTAATCATAATTTTTTGCCTCATTACTACCTTTACCACCAATGCCCAGATAAAGGATCCGAATACCTATGTTCTTTTAACCATTGGGGAACCTGACAGCTTGGATCCTGGATATGCTTACGATTCACATAGTGGAGAAGTATTAACCTTCGTTTATAACAACTTGATTGCCTATGAGGGAGAGAATATTTTTAAATTTATACCCATTCTTGCCACTGCTGTTCCTTCCAAGGAAAATGGATTGATAACCAACGACGGAAAAACCTATATTTTCCCGATTAGAAAAGGCGTTTTCTTCCATAATGGAAATGAATTAAACCCAGAAGATGTGGAATATACTTTTGAAAGGAACATTCTTTTTGATTCGGTCGGAGGCCCTTATTGGATGATTATCGGGGCTTTATTTGATTACCAAACCTTGAATGAAATGGTTGCGAGCAAAATTGGAATACCATTAACTGATTTAGTCAATGAAGACGGGTCTTTGAAAAACCAAGAATATGCTGACCGTTTAATTAAATTCTATCAGGAAGAAATTGATCCTGCCATTGAGGTTGATAACGATAAGGTCATTTTTCATTTAGCAAAACCATTTGCTCCTTTTTTAAATTTGCTGTCGAAGTATGCGTATTGGAGTAGTATCATGGATAAACAAACCTGCATCGAATGGGGATGCTGGGATGGAAAAGCAGATGAGTGGTGGAAGTATTACAATCGGAAAAAAGAATCCTCGCCTTTATTTGATAAAACCAACGGGACTGGACCGTTCATTTTAGCTGAATGGGATCGAACTCAACAGAAAGTAGTGTTGAAAAAAAATCAGCAGTACTGGGGTGAAAAAGCAAAACTTGAACAAGTTATCATTTGGGGAGTCGACGAATGGAATACTCGCCGGGCAATGTTCGAAGCCGGAGATGCCGATCAGGTTTATATTCCTACCCAATATATCCAGCAATTGGAGAATTTAAAAGGAAGTCAGTTTTATCAGAAGGAGCGGATTACCGTAACCAATTTACAATTCAATTGGACCATCAACAAAACCAGTCCCTTTTTAGGGAGCGCCCAATTGGATGGGAATGGAATACCTCCTGACTTTTTCACTGATGAAAATTGCCGACGGGCTTTTTGCTTTGCTTTTGATTATGAAGCCATGATTAATGATGTTCTACTAGGCTATGGGAAGAGAATTGCATCAGTTCTTCCTTCGGATTTATTGGGATACAATGACCAGCTTCCTCGGTATGAATATGATTTGATAAAAGCCAAAGAAGAATTTCAAAAAGC
>NZ_DAOLQM010000360.1:0-1543 GCF_035418125.1 Atribacter sp.
TGAACTTTTCTAACATTTTAATTCGACTTTGAACTTGTGCTGCTTTGGTCGCTTTATAGCGAAATCGCTCAATAAAGGCTTCGGTCTTTTCGATTTTTTTCCGTTGGGTTTCAATTTCTTTTTCAATGAGTAAACGTTTTTGATCCTTTTCTTTTAAGTAGAAGGAATAATTCCCATGGTAGAGGTTCAATTTTCCATTAAAAATTTCGAAGGTTAGTTGGGTGATTTTATCTAAAAAACGCCGGTCATGGGAAATAGTAACCAGCGTACCCGAATAATCTTCGAGATACTTTTCCATCCATTCCATATTTTCAGTGTCAAGGTGATTGGTCGGTTCATCAAGTAACATGATATCGGGATTTGAAAGAAGAATTGAAGCTAAGAGTATTTTCATTTTCCAACCGCCGGAAAACTCAGTACACAACTTACTGTAATCTTTTTCCTCAAAACCCAAACCATGAAGAACTTTTTTGGATTTTGCTTCAAAAGAATATCCATCGAAGACTGAGAAGAGGTGTGAGGCTTCCTCATATTTTTTTAAAAGATTTTGATATTGGTCAGATTGAGGATCGGTAAATGCCATTTTATGTTCACAGGATTTGAGAGTGGTCTCAACTACTTTTAAGCCGGTAACATTTTTTAAAAAGTCTATAATGTTGATTGGTTCTAATTCCACCAAATCCTGAGGAAGATACCCGATGGTTTTATTATTTGGAACTTCTACCAAGCCCCGATCGGGAGTTGTCTTTCCAAGAATAATATGGAAAAGGGTCGTTTTACCGGTACCATTATTACCGACCAAGCCAATGCGATTTTTTTCGTTGATAGACAAAGAAAGACTATTAAATAGTGTCTTTCCGTTAAAGCTGAGATAAATGTCTTGGAGTTGTATCATTTTTAGCAATTCCCTATGACCATGATAAAATAACAAATATTTATTATATCAACTTTTTGCCTTAATGCCCAAAGTGAACTCGGTACAATAAATTACATTCTCCCTATTTTCCGTAGGAGCTTAATTTATCAAACCCATTTAAAATAATCGAGGAAAATTTATGAAAAATTTCTTACCAACCACCAAAAGCGAAATGAAAACCCGAGGATGGGATGAACTGGATTTTATCCTGGTTTCAGGAGATGCCTATGTTGATCATCCCTCCTTTGGAACGGCAATAATATCCCGTTATTTAGAGAGCCGTGGTTATCGAATTGGGATTTTGCCTCAACCTCGCTGGCAGGATGCTCGTGATTTCACCAGCTTAGGTAAGCCGCGTTTAGCTTTTTTAGTCACTGCTGGAAACCTCGATTCAATGGTGAATCATTATACTGTAGCGAAAAGAAAAAGAACCAAAGATGATTATTCACCGGCAGGAAAAACCGGTTTTCGGCCGGATCGAGCAACTATCGTCTATTCTCAGAAAATCCGTGAAGTCTATGGTGATATCCCAATCATACTGGGAGGGATCGAAGCCAGCCTGCGACGTTTAGCCCATTACGATTACTGGGAAAATCGGTTACGACCTTCACTGCTTCTTGATTCTGG
>NZ_DAOLQM010000361.1:0-1537 GCF_035418125.1 Atribacter sp.
TTATATTTCTATTATTTCCAGAAATCAAATTTTTCTCGCAAAGTTTTTATTGACAGCCTTTTTTTTACCCCTATATAATACCTTTATCAATAGAATAAATTTAAAAAAATAATGTTAGGTGGACAATATTCTTGTGAGAAAGGGCAATATGGGAAATTCCGACAACCCACGAAAAGGCTCTGATTTCGAAAAAAGAGCAAAAGAATTTTTTATGACTGAAGGAATTGTCTTGGAATCTGGTTTTAGTATTCCTATTGGTTTTTCTAGTGTTAAAAAGGCGCATAAATTTGATTTAGGTTCGCATGAACCTCCCATTTTAGTGGAGTGTAAATGTCATTCTTTGACTGAGAGTGGAAACTCTCCAAGTGCAAAGTTATCCGTTTGGAACGAAGCTATTTTTTATTTTATGGCGGCCCCAAATAATTATCGGAAAATATTATTTGTCTTAAAAAGCATTAAAGATGGTAAATCTTTGGCGGAACATTATATTAAAAGTAACCGACATTTGATTCCAAATGGCGTGGAGATTTGGGAATATTCACCAGAAACTGGAACAGCGAATAGGGTCAATATTATTGATGCCACCTAACTACAGGCTGAAGCTGACGGCTCCTTCGGTCACACCGCTTGCAGCCTATTGCTTTGGTGGCCAAGCGTCGCGCCCTCGGCCCGCAGCTTAGCCTGGGCGTTAACGGTGAATAGCACCAGAAAGGAGTGTGTATGAAAAGAATAATACTGGTCCTATCAATTGTTGCCTTTCTTGGCGGTTGTGCTACTGCCTCCAAAACATTCACATCCGATGGAAAGGAAGGGTACTTTATAAACTGCTCTGGTAGTGCTCTAAATTGGGGCATGTGCTATGAAAAAGCAGGTCAGTTGTGTGGAACAAAAGGCTATGAAGTTCTTGAAAAGAGCGGAGATACTGGAGCCATGGTCACAGCTGGACAGTATGGCCTTTTTGGCGGCTCCGTTATCAATCGAAGCATGATCATAAGATGAAAGGATTAAATCAGAAGCCCGTCGGTCGATGGGCAATCAACATTGATTTGGAAGGTTTTGGGCATCTATATGACAAGGAAGATTGTATTATACTGCCTTTAGTGGACACGAACATTGTAATCTAATATACTAACAATGGAGGTATTGACATGGAAAAGCCTCCATTGGCAGTATTTACAAAAGAGTTTAAAGAGGAAGCAGTGAAAATGGTAATGGAAGAAGGATTGTCCATAGGAGAGGTGGGCCGCAGACTATCCATACCCAAATCTACCTTAGACTACTGGGTCAAAAAAGCCAGAGAAGGAAAGCTTTTAGATAATTCATACAAGAAACACAAACCAGTAACCCCGGAGGAGATGGAGCTTGCAAGATTAAGACGTGAGAACGCAGAGCTCAAATTGGAAAGGGAAATATTAAAAAAAGCTTACGGCTACCTTTACAAAGGAAGTCGCTTAAGAAGTATGCCTTTATAAACAAGATGCGGCTCAAATACCCCATCCCCCTTATGTGCAGGGTACTATCAGTATCAAAGAGTGGT
>NZ_DAOLQM010000362.1:0-1535 GCF_035418125.1 Atribacter sp.
AAAAGGATTGCTATGATCAGGCCATCGTTGATTTTAATCAGACCTTGAGGTTCAGTCCACGGAACGAAGAATATTATTATAACCGAGCCCTTGCCTTCTCCATGAAAGGATTTTTAGATCAGGCTCTGGCCGATTTCAATACAGTCCTGGAGCTCAACCCAAGATTTATTATGGCTTTCTATTCCCGTGCTGAAATCTATGAAAAGATGAGCTACTGGAAAGAAGCTGTTGGCGATTATAAGGTATTTCTTCGCTTTGCTTCAAGGCAACATGGCCCCTATATTGAGCAAGCTCAAGAAAGAATACTAGCCTTAAAGGAAAAATAAGGACACTATTATCACCTCATGGATCAAAGTTTGATTCTAAAATATGTAATGAGGGTCCAGAGGGTCAGGTCTTGATTCTTGAATTTCTGGGGAATGTGATAAGCATTCTTGCCGCTTGGGAGTACCATATGAAGATGAAAACTATCGCATTCAACTCTGTCATCTTTTGTTTTGAATGTTTTTATCTCACTTCAAAAGCTGCTATCATGTTGCAGTAACCCAGATAGTTCATGTAAAATTAAAGCAACCCTATTGTAAGAAACGAATATTAACCATGAAAATCAAAAGACTTTTAAAAAAAGCCATTTCCAATCCAGACAATATACGTTTTACTGAAGTAATTGGTTTGGCTGAAGCCTTTGGTTTTAAGTTATCGAGGGTAAAAGGAAGTCATCATATTTTTATCCATCACCAGACAAGAGAACTATTAAACTTTCAAAATGTTAGTGGTATGGCGAAACCGTATCAAGTTAAACAACTTTTAAAAATTGTTGAGAAATATAATCTCCGTTTGGGGGAAACCAAATAATGGACTACCATGTGAATATTTTTTGGAGCGAGGAGGATCAGGGGTATATTGCCGATATTCCTGACCTAAAAGGATGTTCGGCTTTTGGTCTTACACCAGAGGAAGCTCTCCATGAAGTTCAAATTGCTAAAAAAGCCTGGATCGAAGCTGCTCTTTCTGAAGATTTACCCATCCCTCCCCCTTGCTATCGACCGATTATTTACCAGGTGGGCAGTTGAGTTGATCTTCGGGTCTAAAAAGCTTTAGATCTTTTCGATACTGACTATTAGCAACCCAACGGGAGTAAGGTCTTGATTCTTGAATTTAAAAGCCCTGGGCGAACACATAGGTTCGCCCCTACATTGATAATGTGAAAAATCTTGGGTTCTATTATATAATTGAAAGAGGATAACGGAGCATTCACGGATAAAATGTTCAACCTTCTAGTCCATATCTCTCATAAAGAAAAAGAATCCGTTACCGCTCCACTCTCACAGATCTGGCTATATCCTAACCAAGATTAGGTTTAAGAGTAAACTCTTGGGATTATCCAGGAAAAACGAGATCGTCTTCCTCAAGTCGCGGTTACCATATTTATAAGAATCAAGACCTTAGCCCCAAGTTTTTTACAGACGGGGCTACTTCAGAGATTATATAGCGTTACCGAATGGGTGATTACCTTTTTTGGTTTATGATCAGGG
>NZ_DAOLQM010000363.1:0-1522 GCF_035418125.1 Atribacter sp.
AAAGAAAAAAACCCCTCTTTACTTTATTCAGTTACCTTTTGAAAAAAGGTATTGATACAAAGCCCTTTTTCGTAGGTCCAAATTAAGTTATTCGAATCTTTTGCCTTTCTTTTGTACAATGGCTTTATAAAGCCCTTTTTCCCCAACTGTTTTAAAAACTTAAAACTTTCCTTTGGTGATAAGCCGGTAATTTCGCTAATAAGATCTATCGGTAAAAGACGCTCTTCAACCTTTTGAAGCATGACCCCAAGGATAAATATTAAGGCGTTTTTATACCTCACTCTGTTCGCCTTTCTTTTCCTTTTAACTAACTTCTGGGCCAATTCAGAATTAAGAATATTTTCCACCATGTCAATGTTGGTTATTAGTGCATTTACCATTTTATTTAGCGCAGTAAAAAAATCCTCTTTCATTCTTCCCTCATGCTTTACTCTGGCCTTGCTTTCAGGTGCTTTTAAATACCACCAGTAAAGCTCACCAAGTGAAACGTCTATTTTTTCGTGGAAGCAATGCCCGTGCCATTTGCCGTCCTGCAATCGGAAAAAATCAAAACTCTTCCTTTTTTCCTCGTGAAACGGGCATAAATACCGATACCCCAACAAATAGAAAAACCTTTCTATTAAGCCCTTTTCTGTATCCCAGGAATACTCAACCCGATAAATTTTTTCCTTGGTATAGTCTGGCCTTTCTATGGTTTCTGGTAAGGGTTCACCGCTTGACCGGTTAATGTTTTCTATCCTGGCCTGGGTTCCCCCCACCTTAAAAAATTCAAATATCCTTTCAAATTCTTCTTTCCCAATTCGTAAAATCGGATAAATGGGATTAAGAAAGCGATAATGATAAAAAAGAAGTATTTCCGGATTGTTTCTATCGCGCCATAAAAAGTCACTGGGCGGAACAATCCAGGGTTCACCGGTTCCCCTCAATTCCCCAATTCGCTGACCCTTAAAACAGAAATGCTCTACCCCCACAAATTCATAATCACTTAAAAGTAAATGTTGGTAACCTCGATAAGTTTTGACCCTGGTAGTAAAAAAAATGTCGGATATTTTAGACTTGAGAAGTTCTTTTTCAAATACTGCTCTATCGTCGATATCCAGGCAAAGCAGAAAAGCCTTAAAATGCGGATTGTACCCACCAACCATTGCTATTCCGGTTATTTTATCCTTATTGGCATTGAAAATACTTTTAAATTCTTCAAAGCTAATTTTAAAGTCCGGATACCGTTCTTTTGTAAACCCATATAACAGCTTTTTTCCAACGGTTGGAATACAACTGATACCCTGGGAATAATAACATTCAGCAGAAAGAAGAAGTTTTTCGTGGTAGGCCTCTAAACCCTCTTTACATAAGGGTTCTTCGACCCTTCCCGTTGACAGCCCACCATTTAAAATATTATAATCATCTTTGGAGGAAGGAGAATGAGTCAAAGTTTTTTATCCTCTTAGCCCGTTGACGTTTAGCAGAACGTCCCGGGCCCTTTTTATTTTATACCGTAATCGTTTTGAGTTCTTGCTCTTGG
>NZ_DAOLQM010000364.1:0-1518 GCF_035418125.1 Atribacter sp.
GAACGAGAGGCTATTCCTGATGAAGGACCTGGCGGCGGTCGAGGAGGCGGTGGGCCTGGGCGCAAAAATAGTTGAAGCGGAGGTTGCCTTCTGACCAAAATGTCCTCAATTATTTCGGAGTTTTAAAATTAAATCTCTCATTCCCTCTTCTTTTTCCTTAAATTCATTTGAACTTATCTTTTCTAGTAGAATCTCGTTGTTTTTATCAAGTTTGTATATCCAAAAGCCTTCAGGAGATGCAATTACGAAGTTGTTGATCCCTAACAGCAACGAATAAGATTTTGCTTGCAGGACTGCTTCTTGAAGTCTTGCGTCATTTAGAATTTCTAATTTATCTTCAAAGAGTGTTAAAGTGCCTCTTTCGTCACGGATAATGAAATCCACAAAACAAGTATGGTACTGTCTACCGATTATAAAGTAACAAGGATATTGCCTTTGAAACTTAAATCCCCAATGCCGAAAAAGTGGTTCTAGGACAACATCTTCGAACTCTTCTTCAGTTGCATACTGACCTGAGCTAACCGTTTTTGCCACTGGTTCAGGGATTAAGTCGTTTTTCTCGCATACATCTTTTCCGATTATCTCCAACAATCTGTTGTATATTGAATAAGGCACTGGTGCTGTAACAACTCCCTGCGAACTGCATTTCGCGAAGCCCCAATTGCCTAATACCGTATCATGTTTCATGTCAACCATTGTTATGTCTTTAATCGGTGTAATCTTTTTTAGTGGAACCCAAAAACCACCCCAACCACCGTAGGGGTCGAAATAGGGTGGTTCTGAGACAGAAAAAATGTCTGCTATCGCTTTTCTTGGAGCTTGTCTGTACATAAAAACCAGATCATTCACTTGCATCTCTTTTCTTCCTGACCAAATGACTTCGTTCTCTTTGTCTAACGAATCAAAATGAGTTTCTCCCGTAGCCATTATCCAATATCTGTTGTAACCATTTCTCTCCAAAAATAGGCTTCCAAGCCCTTGGTATAAGAAATAGTTTATTTTCTTGTGAATGAGTTTGTCTTTTACATCTGGCCACGCATCTGAGGCAAAAGAACGCATAGCTTCGTTTAATATGAGGTAGTTGTCAAAGCTATCTTTATTTTGTCCTATCTTATAAAATCCAAACTGAAATTTATCATAAATTTCACTCAAAAATTTCAATCCTGAAAATATCTCATTTTCTAACATTGAAACGCGATAGAATATGTATTTTTCCGGGTAGATATAATTTAAAACTAGAGATATTTTAGATATATTGTTTTTGAAAGACTCTCTTAATATCGAAATCGCCTTTTCTTCTTTCGGCAGGTCATTCAAAGATATGTCTTGCGGTAAATCGATATCTCTTCTCGAATTTAGCTCATACAAGCAATCTTCAAGTTTATATTGCCATATATCGGGATAAATCTCATTTGCATTTCGATCTGCGTCCTCAATCAGCCAATTTAAAACGTATTCTCCGTTCATGTGTTAACCTCCCGTCTTTGCTTATCGATAACTTTAACGAAATTTTCTGAG
>NZ_DAOLQM010000365.1:0-1518 GCF_035418125.1 Atribacter sp.
CATCTTCGTAAGGGTGTCAAATTCCCTGATGGTACCGACTTTAACGCCGATGCAGTAGTCTATTCTCTCAAAAGACAGTTTGATCCCAATCATCCCTTCTTTAATAATGGGGAATGGGCATACTGGCAATGGATGTTTACTGATGTCAAGGATGTCGTTAAAGTCGATGATTACACCGCGCAAATTATTCTCAACAATCCTAATGCCACTATCATGACCAGCCTGCTATGTTCACTGCTTCCATGGTGAGTCCTGCAGCATGTGAAAAATATGGAGCCGATTTTTTTAAAAATCCAGTTGGGACTGGGCCTTTCAAATTCGTCGAATGGGTCAAAGATGACCATCTCACCTTAGAAGCCAATCTTGACTATTGGGGTGGACGTCCCTATGTCGATAAATTAATCTTCCGATCCATACCTGATCCTTCGGTTCGCCTTATTGAGTTGGAAAAAGGCACCATCGATAGTATGGAATATCCGACTGCCGATGATTTGGAGCGGATAAAAAATAATCCCAACCTCTATATTCAGGAAGCTCCTGGATTAAACGTTGGTTACTTAGCCATGAACATGGGTGAAGATACTCCAGGATTTGAGAAACCCTTTGGAGATGTTCGAGTCAGAAAAGCCATCGCCCATGCTATTAATAAGCCGGAAATTGTTGAATATCTTTACAAGGGAACAGCAGTTCCAGCTAAGAACCCTATTCCGCCCATCATGTGGAGTTACAACGATGCCATAGAAGATTATGAATATAATCCCGAAAAAGCCATTGAACTCTTGAAAGAAGCCGGTTATCCCAATGGTTTTGAAACGACCCTCTGGGCAATGCCAGTTTCTCGACCTTATATGTTTGATCCCCCCAAAATCGCCGAAGCCATTCAAGCTGACTTGGAAGCAGTTGGAATTAAAGCCAAGATATACTCGGTTGAATGGGGAACTTACCTCCAGGAAACTGAAGCGGGTAAACATCCGATGTGCTTGCTGGGTTGGACCGGAGATAATGGTGATCCTGATAACTTCATATACGTCCTGCTCGATAAGGATGCTGCTATTGTAGGGAGTGCCGGAAATGTTGCTTTTTACCGAAATGATGAACTGCACGACATTTTGATCAAAGCCCAGCGAACTTATGACATGGCTGAACGAACTGCTTTGTATGAGAAAGCTCAGGAAATTATTCATGCCGATGTTCCTTGGGTACCAATCGCTCATGCCAAAGTATTCATGGTTTTCAAGAAAAATGTTCATGGGTTTGTGATGTATCCAACCGAACGAAAATTCTTTAATACAGTTTGGATTGAGCAATAGTAAGTCCATTAATTTATAATTATGTTATTTTAAAGAAGGTTCGGAAAACTAATTTTTCCGAACCTTCTTTTTTTCACTATCATGTAAATATAGGAACGATTTTTATAAGTAATGTATTTATAGCGACCAATCATAATCTTATTCTGGGCTCTCACTTTTTGAGGTCGTGGCAATCTCTTGAGTCATCTTTAATTATTTGTAGTATTGT
>NZ_DAOLQM010000366.1:0-1512 GCF_035418125.1 Atribacter sp.
GCAACTAAAAGTAAAAGGGCTCCTCCGATGATGGAAATTGGGAGGAGCAAACGATGATCGGGTCCTATTACAATTCGGAATAAATGAGGAACGATTAGGCCGACAAACCCGATCACTCCTCCAATTGATACTGCAGCAGCAATGGCGAAAGAAGAAATTATCAATGCAAATAACCGAATAAAAACTGGGTTTAAACCTAACTGAAGAGCTTGGTCGTCACCAAGACAGAGGATATTCAAAGAATCACTGACCAAGCCCAGCATGATAAAAAGGATAACGCTAAAAGGAAGGAGAAGGGTGATATTTTGCCAGGTTAGGCCTACCAAACTTCCCATGATCCAAAAAAGGACGCTACTCACTTCTTCCTTAAAAAGATATTTTAAAAAGCTAATACCAGCTGAAAATATTGAGCTGACAATAACCCCTGATAAGATAAGCCGAGTTGGATGCAGGGTTTTTCTGGTTCCCCCCAAAAGAATAACAATCATTAAAGAAGCCAGACCCCAAAAAAATGCTAATAAAACTGGATTTTGATAACCTAAATATAAGGCCAATGAGCCACCGAAAGCTGCACCAGAAGAAATCCCCAGAGTAAAAGGACTGGCTAAAGGGTTGAGCAGAACGGCTTGAAATAACGTTCCACATCCAGCGAGAATACCGCCAATCAACATACTTCCCAAAATACGGGGAAGACGAATATTAAAAACCACATCCTGCCATATCTGATTTTCACTGGTGCGATTAAACATAATAGTGAGAACATCAAGAAAAGGGATCTGAATAAATCCAGAACCACAAAAGAAAAAAAACAATACCACTAATCCACTTAAAAGGATGAAGATTAGAATACCTGCTCTTTTTTTCCTTTCAAAGAAGACCCGAGTACGGTCAGGGATAGCTGATCGTACTCGGGTGAATCCACAATGAGTCATCATTTCTTAGGGAGCAGGTCTTTGATATGCTCAATCCAGATTTGGACCATTTGATCGTTTTCTCCTAACCCATCCAGAGTAGCTTGAACCTCATAGCCAGCTTTTTTAAGTACCGTCTTCCAGGAATCGGCTTCATCACCGGCAATATCATTGCGAGCATGGTCTCCAGCGACCAGCATGAAGGTTTTCAGGGTGACTCGTTGAGCATTCATGGCCTTTAATTGGGAAAGAATATCTTCGATGGTGGGATACCCTTCTATGGTCCCAACCAAAACCTTAGGCCCATAGTGTTTTTGGAGCATATTTTGGAGCTGAGAATAACAACTGTTGGCGGGATGTTCGGTTCCGTGACCAACTAAAACCAACACCTCTCCAGCATTGGAAGTGTATTGCTTCATATCGTTTTCCAAAGCAACCACAACCTTTTCATAATCTGCTTCATTGGTCAGCAAGGGATCACCGATTTCGATTCGAGAAAAAATAGGTTGATAGTGAGGATCGTTCATGGTTCGAAAAGCATTGGTGATGGAGAGAATCTCGTGGAATTCACTCCCCGACATGATTTGCAGAGGTTGAACGA